>DASYZB010000075.1 GCA_035946615.1 Verrucomicrobiia bacterium | reverse complement strand
TAGACTTTGGCCTTGGGAAACTTCTGCGCTGCCGCGGCCAGGTGATGCTGATGCACATCGCATAAGGCAACGACGTTTTGCGTGGCGGCCCCGGCAAAATGGTCCCGCGCACGGTGACCCGTGGCGATCAGAGCCAGGTTGAGCTTGTTGCTGGGCGCGTCGGCCCCGAACAGTTTCAGGCGGGGCAGGATCAGCGCCGAGGTGCCGGCAAAGGCTGCCGATTTGAGGAACTGGCGTCTTTTCATAAGCGAGATATCCTAAGGAGGTTTTTGCCCCCGGCGGCAGGTTGCGGTAACTGCACATCAGGCGCTTGCATGCACTCAGTTTCTCTTCGACACGTAAAAAACTCAAGCAGGAATCGGCCGGAGTGAGATTTCTCCGAAAAAGTTCGCGCATTGAACGCTTGAACCGATCGAGAGCGCTTTCCCCTCTCCCTTTGGGAGAGGGGTTGGGGAGAGGGGAATTTCCTTTTTCCTCCCGCCGTTTCATGGAAAGGGGGATTTCTTTTTCCAACTGAATCGATACTGCGTGGGTGGACGCAAGCCCCAGCCCAACCCGCGGTCTAGTCCTGGCGCTCTTGGTCCTTTGGCTGGCCATCTTTGTTTGCGCCCGAAAAAGGTTCCCGAATTCCGCCAGAAGCGGTATGGTCGGCCCATGGCCAACACCTACGCCCACACGTGGGGGCGTTTCTCCAGAGGCGCGACGGCATCTGTGCTCGCGAGGTGCGTTCTTCTATGCGCGCTGGGATTGCCCGCTGCGGCAAGGGCAGCCACACCCAAACCCAATTTCATCATCATTCTGGCCGATGATATGGGCTACGGGGACATCGGGCCGTTCGGCTCGACCAAAAACCGCACGCCGAACCTGGACCGCCTGGCGCGTGAAGGCATTCGCTTGACCAGTTTCTATGCCGCGCCGGTTTGCACGCCTTCCCGGGCGCAGATTCTTACCGGGTGCTACGCCAAACGTGTTTCGCTGCCTAATGTGCTCTCGCCGGCCGCCCCCATCGGCCTGAACTCACACGAACATTGCATCGCCGAATTGCTCAAGCGGCAGGGCTACGCCACCATTGCCATTGGTAAGTGGCACGTCGGAGATGCCCCTGAGTTCCTGCCGACTCACCACGGATTCGACAGTTATTTCGGGCTGCCGTACTCCAACGACATGGGCGGGCCGACTAATCTGGCCAAAGCCAGACGCCGGCGCCGTCCTCCGCTCCCGCTGGTCGTCAATGACACCGTTTCTGAAACGGTCACGCCCGAGGGCCAAAACCGTCTCACCGAGCGTTACACCGCCCAAGCAGTCCGATTCGTGCGTGAACATAAGGACAGCCCCTTCTTTCTCTATTTGCCGCACACCGCCGTGCACGTGCCGATTCATCCCGGCGACAAGTTCCGCGGCCGCTCGCCCTACGGTCTTTACAATGATTGGGTCGAAGAAGTGGATTGGAGCGTGGGCCAGGTTGTCGATACCGTGCGCGAGCTGGGCCTGGCCGAGCGCACTCTGGTCATCTTCACCAGCGACAACGGTCCGTGGCTGACGCAGGGGACTAACGCGGGAACAGCCGGCCCCTTGCGCGGTGGTAAGGGCGGCACCTACGAAGGAGGCGTGCGCGAGCCGACCATCGCCTGGTGGCCCGGCAAAATTGCTGCAGGCACCAGCAGCGACGCTATCGCCGCCAATTTCGATTTGCTGCCGACCTTCGTGAATCTCGCCGGCGGCAAGCTGCCCACTGACAATAAAATCGATGGTGAAGACCTCTCGCCGCTTTTGTTGGGCCGCACCAGCAAATCGCCGCACCAGGCGCATTTTTATTTCGCGGGCAACGCACTCCAGGCGGTCCGCTCGGGTTCGTGGAAGCTGGCGGTTGCGCCCCAGAGCGAAGGATTGGGCAAACCGGCTCCCAGGAAGGCCGGCTTTACGCCGACGCTCTACAACCTGGATTCCGATATTGGCGAGCGCCATGATGTGGCGGCGTTGCATCCCGATGTCGTTAAGGAACTGGAAGGGTTCGTTGCCAAAATGGACGCCGACCTTGGCCTGACCAAACTGGGACCGGGCGTGCGTCCACCTGGGCGTGTCGCCCATCCGGTAGGCCTTTGGCTCCCAGGCCAGGCGCCCACTCCGGACGAACTGGCCGCCCATTATGATTTAAGTGAGCTGTCCAAGCTCGAGATCGGCGACACCCTTGGCCCGGATGAAGCCCCCCAGATTGGCGGCAAGCCCCTGACTATTTCCGCCGAAGTCCAGCCCGAATCTTCTGAAGGAGTGATCGTCGCACAGGGCGGCAGTTTGATTGGTTATGCCCTTCACCTCCACGGAGGCAAACCGGTGCTTACCGTTCGGATAGCGGGCGAGGTTACTTCCATTGCGGCGCCGGAAAAACCGGCTGGCCGGTTTCGGGTCCAAGCGCGCCTCGAACGCGGTGGCGTACTGAGTCTTGCGGTCAATGACAAGACCGTAGCCGCCGGCAAAGCCCCCGGCGTCATTCCCGCCCAACCCCATGAGGATTTCTGCGTCGGCTTCGATAATGGCCGGCCAGTGGGAGATTACGACGGCAAGCTCCACTTCCTGGGGAGCATCTCCGAACTGAAGGTGGCAACGGAGTAATCAGCGGCGAGGCCCAGCCGAATTCCGCCCGAGGGCGCACGCGCTACTCCTCGGAGGGACGAGCTCCTGCAAGTCCCAAATCTCCTTCACAATTCAGACCCTCGAGTGAGTTCACCCGCGCAGCGTACAAAACAATTCGCGTGCCAAAAAGCAATTTCTATCAATTCAATTGGTGAAGGGCGCGAGTCCTCTGGCGCTTTGGGGAGGCGCTAAATGGCTCGAATAAATGGCCTTGACATATTAAGCCACACCCATACTATGGATGCCTTAGGGTGCGGAAGCCGCCAGTCGCATGAAAATGTCCTTGGTCCTCCACATGATGGTGGGATTCGGTGCGCTCACCGCGGGAAGCTTGGGCTATGCGCAGAGTTTGGGCGAAGCGGTCGATGCCCCAAATCTCACCTGGAGCACCGGGGGTGGAGGGCCCTGGCTGGTCGAAACAAATCTCGCTCATGACGGACAATCCGCCGCCACCAGCACGAGTATCAGCGCGGGCCAACAGAACTGGATTCAAACCACAGTAGATGGCCCCACGTCGGTAGATTTTTGGTGGAAGGTCTCTTCCGGACCGTCAGGCAGCACTCTGACCTTTTCGATTGGTGGCAGCGGGCAAACCACAATTACGGGTGAAGTGGATTGGCAGCAGCATAACTTTTATGTTCCCCCAGGCCCTCAGGCTCTTCGCTGGTCATACGTTCAAAACTCATTCTATATCTATGCGCAGAACCAAGGGTGGTTGGACCAGGTAACGCTCTCTGACCCCACCGCGCCAGGCATTTTCATTCAGCCCACAAATCAGACCGTATCGGCTGGAAGTGATGTTTTTTTATCTGCTCTGGCCTCAGGAACCGAGCCCTTTGCATTTCAGTGGCAGGCAAACGGCACAAACTTGCCCAGCGAAACACAGGCAAAGCTCTCGCTGCCTGATGTCCAAAGCGGGAGTGCTGGACCTTATGATGTGACGGTGACCAGTCAGTTTGGGTCCGTCACCAGTGCGGTAGCGACACTGACTGTACTGTCTTCTCTGCCCGCTTTTACGCAGCAACCCCTTTCGCAGACAACGCTCGTTGGTTCCAACGCCGTGTTCACGGCAGCAGCAAAGGGCTCCGAACCAATCGGCTGGCAATGGTTTCTGAATGGTTCCTCCGTAGCGGGAGCAACCAACAGTCGGCTTTCCTTAACTAATACCCAAATTTCGGATACTGGCGACTACACAGCCGTTGCCACAAATCAGGTCGGAGCCACTACGAGCCTGGTCGCGACTCTTACTTTGGTCTTAGCTCCAACTATCACCAACCAACCCTCTTCTCAAGGTGCGCCCTTGGGCTCGACAATTGCCTTCACTGCCGCTGCCTTTGGCTCCGGGTCGCTTAATTGGCAATGGTACTTCGAAGGGAGCGCTCTGCCCGGGGCAACCTTGGCAAACCTCTCTATCACCAATGTGCAACCACTCGATTTTGGTGATTTCTGGGCGGTGGTGACGAACAGCTACGGCGCAGCCACCAGTGCTGTCGTTACATTGAGTTTCTCCCCGGTCCTGTGTTGGGGCCTCAGCACTCCGTATGCCCAAACCACTGTGCCGCCAACGGCGACAAACGTCTCTACCTTGGCCGCCGGCGACGAGCATTGCATCGCCTTGCGGGCGGATCGAACAGTCGTGGCTTGGGGCGCAACGTATCTGGGCCTTACGAACGTGCCACCGGATTTAACTAATGCCGTAGGCATCGCAGCCGGAAGCGCCCACAGCCTGGCCGTTCGTGACGACGGCACGGTTGTGCTCTGGGGAAGCATCATTGGTGGAGACAAGACCGTGCCACCAACAGCCACAAATATTGTGGCTCAAGCGTTGGGCGCCGGGGCGCGACATGCCTTGAGCTTGCGCGCCGACGGCACGGTGCTGGAGTGGGGAAACACGAATTACGGTCTGCCCAACATCCCTCTTGGGGCCACCAACGTCGTGAGTGTGGCGGCGGGCGCCTTTCATAGCCTTGCGTTGCGCGCCGATGGAACCGTCGTCGCCTGGGGGGATAATACGCACAACCAGACCGCAGTACCCCCAAATGCCAGCAATATCGTTGCTATTGCAGCCGGTTGGTATCACAACTTGGCCCTTCGCGCCGACGGCACCGTGGTTCAATGGGGATTTGGCCTTGCTCCTTTTCCGGGGAGTCCGCCGCCAGGCGCGACCAATATTACGCTGTTCGCGTGTGGCGGCAATAATTGCCTGGCTCTGCGCGCGGACGGTAAATTGTTTGCTTGGGGCGACAACTCGAATGGGCAGAGCGTGGTGCCTCCTTGGGCGACAAACCTGGTCGCCCTTGCCGGTGGAAGCTACAACAGTCTGGCGCTGGTCGGGGATGGGCCGCCCGTCATAACCAGCCCTCTGCTCAATCGCTCAATCCTGGCAGGCAACACCGCTTACCTGCGAGCAACTGCAATTGGTGCGACTCCGCTGGGCTTTCAATGGCAGTTCAACGGAATGAATCTGCCTGGCGCAACGAATGCCCTGCTGGCCGTGTCGAATGCGCAACTGGCCCAAACTGGCAGTTACTCGGTTACAGTGAGCAATGCCTTGGGAATTACGACAAGCCCGGCCTGCGTGCTGACAGTCCTTCCTCGGGAAGCGCTTATTGTCACCGATTCCCTCGCCTTAACCAATGGTCAACTCGGCTTTACAGCGGACGGCCCGGCTGGCCTCATTTGGAAAGTCCAAACCTCTACGAATTTAGCCGACTGGACCGACCTTGCTGCATTAACAAACATCACCGGCACGATGAGGTTCACAGACCCGGCCACAAATGTTGTGAGGCGGTTTTATCGGCTGAGGCTGGTATATTAAGGGTGTGCTGCTTCGGGAAAAGTGGAAAAAGTCACAAAACAAGCCATCTCCCGACCGTTACTTCGCAGGAGACTCGGGGGTATCATTCCCAATTGCTGGTCATTGCGAGAGCGTATTTTAAGATTTGACCATGTGCATAACGTGGCATAAACTGCTTCTATGCGACGACACAACATCACCCTCTCCGAACCGGTGAGCGAGATGGTTCAGGCACAGGTCAAGCAGGGGCGCTACAAGGATTTCTCCGCCGCCCTGCAGGATGCCGCTTGGAATTACTTCTATGGCCCGCCGAGCCCTTTTGAGGAGTATGGTGTAACTGCCGCAGAGGTGGAACGCGCGGCGCAGCGTGATCTGGTTGCCATTCGCAAGGCGCGGACCGCCGGGAGGCTCAAGCCTTGGATGCCAGGGCGATGATCTACTCACAGCCGAGTTTTGAGCGCCGCTACAAGAAGCTTTCTCCAGAGGATCAGTCGCGGGTGGACGGCGCCGTGGCTCGGTTCGAGCAGTCGGTTGGCCGACCGCACCGCCATGGAGGCATCGGTCTTCGGCCACTTGGCCGTTACTTGGAATTTCGCGCCGGGTTGGACCTGCGAATCCTGGCGCTGGCCGAGAGCGGAGATTTTTTTCTCGTCTTCGTGGGGGGCCACGAGGAGGTCCGCGCCTACGTGAGAAACAACGCCTAAACGGGTCACGAGAAAGGATGCGAACCCCCAGCATTTCCTGTACATCCGAGCGAATTGTTCAAAGCCGAGACGGACAACCGTCCCTTTGGCTTCCGCATCTGTCCCTCCTCCTGCTCCCGCTTCGATGTTCGACGTTGAGCGTCCGATGTTCAAGATTGGCTTTGCGTTAGACCGCCGCTTTATGGCACAAGAAGGCCATGTTAAACTAGCGGGCGCATCCAATTTAGCTCCTGCCGTTTCGCAACCCTATGAACTGGTATTATGTCGATGACGGGCAGCAAGCGGGGCCTGTGGACGATTCGCAATTGGCCGAACTGGTCCGCAGCGGGAAGATACAGGCGGAGGGCCTGGTGTGGCACGAAGGGATGGGGGCCTGGGCGCCCTATCGCGAAGTGGCGCCACCGGGCAACGACCCCGGAACTCCACCTCTAATCGGCGCGCCGCCGCCCCAAGGCGGGGCGGTGCTTTGCAGCCAATGTGGCCGCTCGTTTGCCCTCAATGAGGTCATCCGCTACGCAGACAAATTTGTATGCGCCGAGTGCAAGCCGCTATTTTTTCAGCGGGTCAGAGAAGGCGCTGTTCTTGGGCCCGGCGGATTGAACGGGACGGCGACTGACGCGGACGTACTGGGCAGGGATTATGAAGTGGATATTGGCGGGAGCCTGTCCCGGGCGTGGGAGGTGTTCAAAGCCAATGCAGGGATTCTTATAGGCGGTTCGGTGCTGGTTTACATGGCCCTGTTCGCAATCAACATTGTGCCGTACCTCAATGTGCCCTTAGCTTTGGTTTTCAGCGGACCGCTGATGGGAGGTTTATGGCTGCTGTACATTCGCGCGATGCGCAGCCAATCGCTCGACATCGGCACGGCCTTTGGCGGATTCGGACCTCGGTTTTGGCAACTGACCCTCACGCAGCTCATTCCGGGTTTGATAGTCATGGGGACTATCGCGCTGGTCGTGTTTGTCGCCATAATCATGGGCGTGACGATGGCTACCAGGCGTCCGTTGCAGACAGGTTTTCCCATTTCTTTTCCCCATTTTGTTGTTCCTCTTGTCATTGTGGGCGTCATCGCATTCGGGGTGATTACTTACCTGAACGTTTGCTGGTTATTCGCCCTGCCCCTGGCTGCGGATAAAGGGCTCAAGTTCTGGCCGGCGCTCGAATTAAGCCGGCGTGTGGTTAATAAACATTGGTGGATGACCTTCGTTCTGGCGCTGCTCCTTGGCTTCCTGATAATAGCCGGAGTGATGGCGTGCGGGCTGGGGCTGCTGCTCACCGGCCCCCTGGCTTTTGCGATGCTGGCGGCTCACTACGAAAAAGTCTTCGGCGATCTAGTTCCAAGCCCGAACTGACCCTCTGATGCTAGAGCCTGGTTTACTGACCTGCACCCGCTGCGGGACGGCCTTGCCGCAAAACACCACGGGCCTGCCCAGCCTGGCCCCCTGCCCCGTCTGCGGAGCGGAGTTGCAGTGGCTGGTGTTCCCGGCTTTAGGCCGTTCGGCAAAGACCGGCGCGGCTCCCCAATCTCTTTTTGAGGCAGGCGAGGCGGCCTGTTTTTATCACGGGGACAAGCGCGCTGTGGTTCCATGCGGGGCCTGTGGAAGATTTCTGTGCTCCCTTTGCGACATCGAACTTGAAGGCCGGCACCTCTGCCCGGCCTGTGTTGAAGCCGCCGGCAAAAAAGGGCATATCCAGTCGCTGGAAAGGCGCCGCATCCGCTACGACCAAGTTGTTTGGTCACTACTGATCCTGCCATTGCCTTTCTGCATGCTGCTGGCTCCATTAACGGCCACAGCCGCCATTGTGCTGAGCGTGATAAAGTGGCGCGCCTCTCCCAGCCGGGTCGCGAATACTCGCCTGCGATTGGCTTTGGGCGTGCTTGTCGCCTTGGCCGAACTGGGCGTCACAGCCCTGTTTTGGGGCAAAACATTTTATCGATTTTGAAAATGCTGCAAAAAGACCCTGCCTATCGGCGGTTAGGCGCAGGAGGCCACGGGGCATTCGGCTCGGCAAGCTACTGGGCTGGAACAGACCACTTGCTCGTTGTTGTCACAGCCGGCTATGAGGAAAGCTATCGGCGCTTTTTGTTTTCGGATGTCCAAGCTCTGATTGCGCGCAAGACGCGCCTCCATTACGTCTGGGGATTCGCGAGCGCAGCATTGGCAATCGGATGCCTCCTTATCTGCCTCAGCATCCTCAATAGCCAGCCCTTTGGCAGCTTGAGCGCGGCATCCTGGACCGCTCTCGGAATCCTGGCGGGCATTGCGCTCATTTTCATCGTCCTGGTCCTGATTAACTGGTGGCTTGGCCCGGCCTGCCTCTGCCATCTGCGCACTGCCGTCCAATTGGTGGCCCTGCCGCACCTGACGCGCTGGCGCAAGGCGCAAAAGCTGATGGCGGAATTGGCGCCGCTGATTATGGAGAGCCAAAGCGGAAAGCAGAAAGCAGAAAGCAGAAATGTCTAAAATCGCATGTTTTGAAAATGGTCGGCTCCCCCTCGACCAGCACGAGAACGAGGACGATTCCGGCAATTTTCTTTCCGATTTCAGCTTTCTGCTAGTCGCCGGGTTCCCGGGGGTATCGGATTGGGTCTTTTACCCGCGTTGCAGGTCCAAGGAATTGGTGGATGTTTTGATTGAGAGAAAATAGCGGAGCCGCATTGAGTCAGGCGCGGGTGGCGGCATCGGCGCCGTAACAGAAGAAAGGAAAGGGCTTTGAATCCTCCTTACCGTTTAATCGAACGTTGCCTGCTCAGGGAGCGAATAGCCGATCTGAGCTTGAATGATAGCCGGCAGGTCGAAGCCGCTTTGGCCTGGATCGAGCTGGGCAATCCCCAGGAGGCCGAGACCGAGCTGCAATCAATTTCGGTCCACTGCCGGAATCATCCCCGGGTATTTCGCGCCCGCTATCTCATCCACGAAGCGCGCGGTGAATGGGAACGGGCCGCCGCAATTGCCCGCATTATCCGCGAACGCTTCCCACGCAGCTCCTACGGGTTCAATCAATTGGCCTATGCCTTGCACCAACTCCAGCGTACGGAGGAGGCCTACAATGTCCTGCTGCCGGCTGCCATACGGTTCCCTAAGGAAGACTCGATTCCTTATAACCTTGCCTGTTACTCCTGCCGCCTAGGCAATATCGAGGTGGCTTGGACCTGGCTTCAAAAAGCAGTTGAACTCGCCGGAACCGAACAAATCAAGACCCAAGCAATGTCTGACCCGGACCTGGAACGGCTCTGGCCCCGCATCTCCGAATGGTAAAGGCGCCATGTAAACGTTGACACCGGCTGCCGGATTCTGGGACTTTCGCAACCCAATGCCGTTGCGCGTCCTGATCATCCCCGATAAGTTCAAGGGCACTTTGCGGGCTGAAACCGCAGCCGCAGCGCTTGCCAAAGGCTGGGGTCGGGTGCGCCCCGAAGATACACTGGACTTGCTTCCGATGAGCGATGGCGGCGAGGGATTTGGAGCGATTGCCGGCAGGCTGCTTGGGGCTAAAACTCAAAAGACAAAAACCGTAGATGCGGCGCATCGGCCATGCATGGCAGAATGGCACTGGGCGCCGGAGAGCAAAACTGCTGTCATCGAGACGGCGCGAGTCGTTGGTCTGGCAATGTTGCCGCGGGGGCGATTTCATCCTTTTGCTCTCGATTCGTTTGGCCTGGGAGCGTTGATCGAAGCAGGCGCCAGAAAGGGAGCTTCAAAATGCCTGATAGGCATTGGCGGCAGCGCTACTAATGATGCAGGTTTTGGCCTCGCCCGCGCCCTGGGCTGGACCTTTTTAGACCGAGCCAATGAAGAGATAACCCAATGGACTGGCCTGGCGCGCCTCGAACAAATTCACGCGAGAGGCCGGAGGAGCTGGTTCAAGGAACTGCTCGTGGCGGTGGATGTGTTCAATCCGTTACTCGGTCTTCGAGGCGCCACGCGGGTTTATGGGCCTCAAAAGGGATTGCAGGAAGAGGAGTTCGAACTCGCAGAAGGCTGTTTGAGCCGTTTGGCCTCCGTTGTGAGGCGGGATTTGAGCCGAGATTTGACGCAAATTGCCGGGGCCGGGGCCGCAGGGGGACTGGGCTTTGGCCTGGCGGCGTTTGCCGGGGCACGATTGGAGTCTGGATTCGACTTGTTCAGCCGGTTTGCCGGTTTGGAAAAGCGCCTGGGCCGGGCCGACCTGGTTCTGACTGGCGAGGGGGCTATCGACAACTCGACTGCCATGGGGAAAGGTGTGGGAACAATCGCCCGACGCTGCCGCCGTCTAAGGATTCCCTGTATTGGGCTGGCAGGGACGCTCATTCCGGGGCCGGGGCTGAGCCTCTTCACGAGCACTTACGGCCTGACCGATTGGACTACTTCTGAGACGGCCAGAAAGCAAGCAGCGCATTGGGTGGAGAGGGTTGCCTCACGGATTGCCGAAGATTTCACACAGAAGCCAATAACCCAAACCAAGAGGTTCTCAACCAAAGTATTTCCATGAGAATAGTTGTCCTGGATGGATTCACGCTGAACCCGGGAGACCTGAGTTGGGATGAACTCAAGACGCTCGGGCCTTGTGAGGTTTACGAACGCACCGCCCCGCCTGACATCCTGGTCCGTGCCGCAGGCGCCGAGGTCCTCCTCACCAATAAGGTCCCACTCACCGCCGGCATTATCGCGCAACTTCCCGGTTTGAAATACATTGGCGTGCTGGCCACTGGAACCAACGTTGTGGACCTCGCGGCGGCTCGCCAGCGCCGCATCGTGGTCACCAATGTCCCGGCTTACAGCACGGCCTCAGTTGCCCAAGCCGTTTTCGCGCTCTTGCTGGAATGGACCCACCATGCCGGCCATCATTCTCAAAGCGTTCACGAGGGAGGCTGGACGCGCGCCCAGGATTTTTGTTACTGGGATTTCCCGCTCATCGAACTGGCGGGCCTGGCGATGGGCATTGCCGGTTTTGGCCGTATCGGGCGCGCAGTGGCCGAACGAGCGGTCGCATTTGAGATGAAGGTGCTGGTCTACGTGCCGACCGCCCGGCCCCTGCCTCCATTCGCGCAGGCTGTGGACCTGGAAACCCTGTTTCGCCAAAGCGATGTCCTCAGTCTGCATTGTCCGCTGACCGAGCAAACGCGCCACCTCATCAATGGCCGGAGCCTCTCGTGGATGAAACCCACGGCCTTTCTCCTCAATACCAGCCGCGGCGGCCTTGTGGATGAGCCAGCGCTGGCCCAGGCGCTGGACACGGGCCGCATAGCCGGCGCGGGCTTGGACGTTCTCTCGACCGAACCGCCCGAGGCGAGCAACCCACTTTTGAGGGCTCGCAATTGCTTCATCACACCGCATTTCGCATGGGCCACCGGGGCGGCCCGGACGCGGTTGATGCGGGTTGCGGTTGAGAATGTGGCCGCGTTTCTGAAAGGCAAGCCGCAGAACGTGGTGAACGATTTTAAGGTATAGGACCTTTGAGAGAGGATTTCGGCGCGCGCAATTTCGGGCCCCGCGGCCCGCAAATGTGTATGGCTATTCTATTGGGACCGCACTACTATCCGCTGGCTTTATGCAGTTGATTCGAGACATCTATGCTGCCAGGCGCCCCGGCGACCGGCCTGTCATTTCGTTCGAGTTCTTCCCTCCGAAAACTGACGAGGGTGAGCGCGCCTTGCTGGAAAAGACCATCCCGGCTCTGCTGCAAGCTAAACCGGACTATTGCTCGGTGACCTACGGGGCTGGCGGCAGCACGCGCGCAAAGACCCTGATGATTGTCGATAGCATCCAGCGGCACCATGGCCTGACTGCCGTGGCGCACCTGACCTGCGTCTGCGCCACGCGCGAGGAAATCCGAGCCCTGCTTGGTCAAATCAGGGAGCTGGGCGTGCGGAACGTGCTCGCTTTACGCGGCGACCCGCCTGGCGGAGGCGAGTTCAACCTTACCCCGGGCGGTTTCGAGTATTCCAGCGACCTGGTTCGGTTTATCCGCGAGCAGGACGGTTTCTGCGTTGGGGTGGCCGGCTTCCCCGAGGGGCATATCGCGTGCAAGGAAGGCAAGCACATCGATTGGGGCCATTTAAAGACCAAGATCGATGCCGGCGCGGACTTCGTGATTACTCAACTGTTCTTTGATAACAGCGACTATTACGAGTTCCGGGAGCACATGGGCCGCAAGCATGGCGTGAAGATTCCCCTGGTGCCCGGCATCGTCCCAATCCTCAGCGCGTCGCAGATCAAGCGTTTCACCGCGATGTGTGGGGCGCGGATTCCACCGCCGCTGGCCGTCAAGCTGGACCTGCTCGGAGACAACGACCAAGCGGTCGCCGAGTTCGGAATCGAATACGCCACAAAGCAGTGCGAGGATTTGCTGCGAAACGGCGCGCCCGGCATTCACTTCTATACGCTTAACAAGGCGCCTTCAACCGTGGGTATCGTGAAGAACCTGGGTTTGGCCTAGGCAGTCCAAGACGCTGGCGCGCCATCAGGCAGCCGTCCGCGCGAAGTTACACCGGTATATCATGCACCGCGGCAGGGTTCGTAAAAAGCAATTCCTTCATCACAGCGGCGGCGGCATCGAATTTACCGTAGAGACTGGAATATCGATCACTAACAAGCTCGGCCAGCGCGTCCGCTATCCCCAGGCGCATCGAAACGTATTTGGCAACTACCATCTCGACGAACCGCGCGTCGGTAAAGCCGCAGGCAATCGAGACCAACGGCCCCATGCTGAGTTGGTCGCGCACCATGCGGGCGATCTTGTGGCGCCGGAAATAATGCCACCAGGGACCTGCAGAGACGTTGCCGACCTGTTTGGCGGCGTTAGCCATGTCGTTGTAGAGCAACTCGTGGGCGGAGATGTACTCGAAATGGATATGCGGATAACGCCGCCAGACGGGATACTCGTCTTGAGGAAGGTTCGGAATGTACTCGGGCAGGGACTGAATTTCCCTTGCCCAATCCATGAAGTGGCGCGCACCGCCGCAAAGCTGGAGGCAAACCCCGAAGCGTGAGCCGGCGCTCTTGCGTTCTTTGCCGATGTCGTTCAGGGCCTCGAGCATGGCTTCAGCCACGCACGCCAGCGCCTGTTTGCGCGTCTCTCCATCCAACTGCGTGCGGTGATGCGCGATGGCCCAGTCCACCGTCGCCTTCGAATAGGGGCGGCTGAAGCGCCAGTCCTGGGCCTGGAAACCATCGACATAAAGAATCCGGCTGTGCGGATTAGTTCTTGGGCTGCGAAGAATTCTCCAGAAAAAATCGCGCGTCGCCTCCTGGAGTGTAGCCACGTTTTTGATCTCGCACTCAAAATATTCTTCCAGATGTACCAGATATTTCTCCGCCTCGAATTTGTGTCCTTGAGTGAACAATCCAAAGTCGGTGGCGCGTTCCGGCCAAAAGAAACCATTAAAGTCGAACATATTCCATGCCTCGGGATGAGTGCAGTAGGAGAGATCGACGTCCTTGGGGCGCACGGGCGGCGTCAGGGGCACACGGTCGCGGTTTTCGATGCTGGTGACGTAAGCCCGCACGTTATGTTCCCGGAGAACTCTTGCCGCAAACTCCGGGTCGTGGCGCTCGGCAGCAATCGCATCCGCGACCATGTTGAAATGACGCGGCTCCAGCGGATCGATGTCCTTGGGCACGCCTTTATACAGGCGGAACATGTAACGCAGCCATTCGGCGTACTCGGAATAGCGGCTGGATTGAAGCTGCTCCATAAGGAATTTGCCGGCAGCGCGCCGCTCGCGGTCTGTATTCGAGCCGATCTTTTTCAGGGCGTCATCCAACCGGTTGCCGGCGCCTTCGACGATCTGGGCGAACCAGGAGTAAAACAGGCCGTGCGCGGCATCGGTCATCGTGCGGCGAACCAGCCGCCCGCGCCGAATGCCCTCGGCCACCACGTTCTTGGGCGGGCGGTTGACCGCCGCTTGAGTGCCGGCGAGATTGCCGGCTGCGAGTTTTTTGTTGAAACGGGTCAGGTCGTCCTGGACATGGGTATGAGCGTCGATAACCGGGGTGGCCATCGCCAGTTCCTGGAGTTTCAAGCGAATCTCGTTCGTATTCATAGGCGCTTAATGGTGTGCTGCTGTATGACCGCGTTGCATGAAAGGTTCCAGGAGCGCTTCGTAGCGCGGCAAGCCCACGGCTCCGCCGACATGCCGGATGCAGGCTGCGGCGGCGGCGGCGCCGGCTTGGGCGGCTTGGAAATCGTCCAAACCGTTTGCCAATCCCGCAATAAACCCGGCATTGAAGCAATCCCCTGCGCCGGTGGTATCCACAATCTCGGTCGCACAGGAGGGCACTTGGAGCGTCCCGCTGTCGTTGAGCACCAGGCACCCATCCCGGCCAAGCTTCAATACCACGCGCCGTGCGCCCTTGTCCCGGAGCATTGCGGCCATGGCATGCGGCTCTAATCCGGGATACATCACCAGCATGTCATCGAAGCTGGGAAGCACCACATCGCATTGCGGCAGGGCCGCTTCAAAGACCTTTCGGTCTGGCCCCAGGCCATAACATTCATCCAAGAGTGTCACGATCCCTTGCCTGCGAGCGCCTGCCAGAAGCTCAGGGGCGCCAGGGTCGAGTTGCGGAAGAACAAACATGTCCTGATACAGAAGAAACCTGCAGCCATAGACATCGTGCAGACGCAGGTCCCTCGGGCAAAAACTCAGGTTGCACCCCGGTGTATGGATAAACGACCGGTCTCCATCGGGATGGATGCCGACGAAGGTAAACGGTGTGGTCTGGGTCTTGGAGGTTCGAACGTTCCGGACATCCACGCCGCTCCTGCGGAGTTCTTTGCGCAAAAAAGCGCCATTGATATCCTGGCCGACCTTGGAAAACACCGCCACCGAAATGCCCAGTTGGCCCAGGGCGGCGCCTGTATTGGCTGCGCCGCCACCGGGCATAAAACGGATCGATTGGGTGTTAATCTGAGTCCTGATCCTGGGCGCCGGGTATTGCGTGAGCGGCCCGCTTAAAGCATCGACAACCAGGACCCCTATGCAATGGACCGTTGCCATAGCCGCATGGTTCAGGCTGCCTTTCCAGCCGCGCCAGAGAGCTGAATCCACCGCTCCACGACTTGTGCCATGGCCTGCTTGGTGGCGCCAAGGGCCGTGGGCAACCAACTGTTGTTTCCGTTTTGATGCTGCAGGGCATAGGTGTCGCGGAAGGCCTTGCACAGTTCGCTGGCGATGTTGATTTTCGCCATGCCCAACCCCACAGCGCGGCGGATGTAGTCGGGTTGAGTGCCTGAACCGCCATGAAGCACCAAGGGCACCCCGACAAGATTCCGGATTTGTTCCAAACGCGCGAAGTCAAAGATCGGAAGGCGGGTATAAATCCCGTGAGCGTTGCCGATGGAAACCGCCAAGGCATCGACCCCGGTCATTTCTGCATACCGCGCCGCATCTGCGGGTTCTGTGAGCGTCGAGGCATCGCCACCTTCCACGGTTGCGCTATCGACTTTCCCAACCGAGCCGATCTCCCCCTCGACGGTAATTCCTTTTGGCCGCGCGATAGCCACAACCGCCTTGAGGGCCGAGACGTTCTCGGTGAACGGGCGGGTGGAATAATCCAGCATCACCGAGGTATAGCCCGCTTCAATGCAGGTCTTAACCAATTCGAGTGAGTCGCCGTGGTCCAGGTGCAGGGCCGCAGGCACGCCATACTTCTCAACGAGGGTTCGCGCAATCCGCCCCAACGTATCGGGAGGGTTTAGCGGGAATTCTCCTGGACCACTCATGAGAATCACTGGCGCGCGCAACTCGGTCGCCACCTGCAGGACCGTTTCCGCCACCTCGGCGTTCCAGGCGCAAAATGAAGGCACCGCATAACCGGCTTTCCAGGCCGGCTGCAGCAATTCATGCATCGGCACCAGCTTCATAGAGTTCTTGTGGCAAGCTCGAAACTCCAGTCCCGGTTCGGCTGGCACGGGGGCTCAACCAAGGTCTGGCCGCTCATTTCGGGTGGTTGGAACATTTACCCAACGCTTAGCGGATTCAGTCCAGCGCGGCAAGAAGCGAAATCATGAGAGCTTGACTACCAACCGGAGCTGCGGCAGAATTAGGGAAGTTTACAGCAGCTATGAAAAACACAAAACCTAAGAAACAGTGGCGCAAACCTGAAGTCAAAGTGGTCCGGGTTTGTTGCGAGTGCACCGCTTACGTGACGGAAATCTGAGTTTTCCAATCTGCCGCGGGAGGTCCGCCATTCGCGTTCTTCTGTTAGGAACGGCCGCGGGGGGAGGACTCCCCCAATGGAACTGCGCTTGCCCCAACTGTCACGCAGCCAGGGGCGGCAAAATTCCGCGACGCACACAATCTTCGGTGGCCGTCACTGACGGCGCCGGGCATTGGTTCCTGGTGAATGCCTCGCCGGACCTGCCCAGCCAGATCGAGACGCATCCCGATCTTCAGCCCGCCGGCGGGTCTTCCCGAAATTCACCAATTGCCGGCGTTCTTCTCACAAACGCGGATTTAGACCACGCACTTGGCCTCTTTTCATTGCGAGAAGGAAGCCGCATCGAGATTTATGCGCCCAGAGCAGTCCGTGAAACGCTCATCACTCATCTCAACCTGGCAGCAATCCTGGAGTCCTTTTGCGGCATTTCCTGGCACGAACCGCCGAAGACCGGCTTTGCGCCTTTGGGCCCGGAAGGGGCGCCCACGACTGGCTTGCTGTATCGTGCCATCGAATTGCCAGGAACTCCGCCGCCCTTCGCCAAAGCAGCCCCTGGCGCCCACAGTGTGGCATATCAATTCACCGATTCACGGACCGGAGGCCGCCTGTTGGTGGCGCCCGATGTGGCCGGCCTGAATGAGCCCCTGTTGCGTGCCCTCTCGAATTCAGACATCATCCTCTTTGACGGGACATTCTGGTCCGGTGACGAACTGGCGGGCGTGAAGCCGCAAGCGCCGAAGGCAACGGAAATGGGACACGTTACCATCAAGGATTGCAGCCTCGAACTGCTGCGCAATCTGACTGCCCGGCAAAAGATATTGATTCACATCAACAACACCAATCCGGTGCTCGCCCCCGAATCACCGGAACGCGCAGTGGCCGAGGCTGCGGGAATCACAATCGGCGCGGACGGCCTGGATTTCGAATTATGAGCAACGTTCCCTGGAACCGAAGGGCTTTCACTGCGAGGTTGCGGCAGGTGGGCGGCTCGGCATATCACGACAAACACCCGTTTCATGTTCTGATGAATTCGGGCAAGCTGGGCCGTGAACCGCTGCGCAGGTGGGTTGCCAACCGGTTCTATTACCAGCGCAACATCCCCATTAAGGATGCCGCTATTGTCTTCAACTGCCCCATCCGCGAGGTCCGCCGAAGCTGGCTCCATCGCATCATCGACCACGATGGGACTGGGGGCGACGAGGGCGGCATCGGCGCCTGGCTGAGGCTGGGCCAGGCCTGCGGACTGTCTCGCTCCGCTTTGCTCGATAATCGAATGGTGCTCCCGGGAGTCCGGTTTGCCGTCGATGCTTATGTCAACTTCGCCCGCTCCCAACCCTGGCCCGTTGCGGTGGCATCATCGCTTACCGAGTTGTTCGCTCCGGACCTGATGGCTAAAAGACTCGCAGCCTTTGAACGTTTTTATCTCTGGATCAGTCCGGTTGGGTTACAATATTTCAAGAAGCGGCTGACGCAGGCGCCCCGGGATTCCCGTGAAGCCCTCAAGTTGACTTTGACCTACTGCACAACCCGCCAGATGCAGGAAGCGGCTGTTGCTGCGCTGCGGTTCAAGTGTGACGTGCTCTGGGCCATGCTGGACGCAATTGCTCTTGCCGGCGCGAAAACCCATTTCGAGATTGTTCCGCGTATTCCGCGGTTCAAAAAAATTCTTTAGACGAAGTCTTGGGCGCCGTGGGGTCTTGCCTCGGCGTTCAGTCCATGTAATCATGGCACCGTGCAGTTTATTAACCCAGGGGGAGTCGAATTTGGCAATGGTTGATGAGCAATCCCGTCCGGCGCTGGCTCGTGGTGTGCGCCTCCAAACCGATGCTAAGAGCGGCGAGCCTGTGTTGTTGTTTCCCGAGGGAATCCTGTATCTAAGCGAGACAGCACAGCAAATAGTGGCTCGATGTGATGGCCGTTCAACCGCCGAAGCTATCATCGCTTCGCTGGCCGTCGAATACGAGGTCGATCGCGCCACTCTGCGCGAGGACGTGTTTGAGTGCCTGGTCGATCTCTACGAGCGCAAATTACTGGTGTTTTAGCGTGAACTATCGCCCCTACCTTTTATTGGCAGAACTGACGCATCGCTGTCCGCTGCATTGCCCGTACTGCTCCAACCCGACTAACGCAACAGAAGGAGTCGAGTTGGGCACTCAGGAATGGCGCCGTGTCATGCGTGAAGCTGCCGAACTGGGGGCCCTGCATGTTGGCTTCTCGGGCGGTGAACCGCTCCAACGCGGCGACTTGGTCGAGTTGGTGGCCGCCGCTCGCGCGGCCGGGCTCTACTCCAATCTCATCACCAGCGCCCTCGGGTTGAACCGCGCCCGCGCCGAGGCTTTGAAAAACACGGGCCTTGATACGATCCAGATTAGCTTTCAATCGGATGCGGCTGCGCTGGGGGATGGGATAGCCGGCACAACGGCGCACGAGAAGAAACTGGCTGCCGCGCGGATGGTTCGCGACCTGGGTCTGCCGCTGACGATTAACGTCGTGCTGCACCGCGCCAACATTGGCCGGGTCCAGCAGTTGATTGCCCTGGCCGAGGACCTGGAGGCCGAGCGCCTCGAGTTGGCAAATACGCAGTATTATGGTTGGGCCTTCCGGAACCGGGCGGCCTTGTTGCCGACGCGGGCGCAGATCGAGCAGGCTACAGAAGCTGTCCACGCGGCAAAGAAAAGGCTGGCAGGCAAACTGGATATTTTGTTTGTGGCGCCCGATTACTACGCCGAACGCCCCAAACCCTGCATGAACGGTTGGGGACGCCGATACCTGACGGTTAATCCCGCAGGCGATGTGCTCCCTTGCCCTACCGCCGCAGAAATCCCGGGCCTGCGCTTTGCTAATGTTCGCAAGCACGCCCTGGAATGGATTTGGAACCAGTCGGAGGCCTTCAATCGCTTTCGCGGCACGGAATGGATGCCCGACCCGTGCCGCGCGTGCGAGTTCCGCGAAATCGACTTTGGCGGATGCCGTTGCCAGGCTGCTTTGATAACCGGCAACCCCGCCGCGACTGACCCAGCCTGCTCCCTTTCGCCGGATCGGGAGAAACTAACGAATTTCGTTACCGCGCTCCAACAGCCTTTCCAGGAGAGCACGGCCGGCAAATTCGATTTTGCGGGCGTTGTCTTTCGCCAAAATCCGCCCAGAAGCAAAGATGAAACCATTGATAAACGCAGATGAACTCAGACTTAGACTTTTTCTGCCTTTATTTTTCCGGCTCCCGAGCGCGCAACTGCTTTTACAGGAACGTTCATTTTTTCGCCTTCATGCTTGGTTGGCTCTGGGTCGCCCGACCTGCCCACGCGCAACCCGCACCGGTGCAAGGGCAGATTTCGGCTGAACCTGCCACCCGTGGGCCTGCTGCCTGGCCCCTCGTTAGCAATGGCAAGTCGCATGGATCGATCCTAGCGGGGGACAATCCCGGCGAACTGACCCGCCGCGCCGTCTCCGAATTGCAGCGCTACATTGCCAAAATCTCGGGTGCGCAATTGCCACTGCTGAGCCAGGCGACGGTTGGCGCTCAGCCTGCCGGTGAGACATTGGTCGTCTTGGGAACTGCGGCGCAAAATGAAATCCTGAGTGAAATGCTTCAGAGCGGCGTCGTCAGCACAAGCGGTCTCAAGCCTGAAGGCTATGCCCTCAAGAGCGTGACTTGGAAGGGACACCCGGCGATGGTCATCGTCGGCGCGGATGAACCCGGCGTGCTTTATGGGAGTTACGAATTGCTCGAACAACTGGGCATCACGTTCCGATTGACCGGAGACATCGTGCCGCAACGGCGCGACAAGCTCGTGTTGCCGAGCCTCGACATGAAGAAATCGCCGGCATTCCCGCGCCGCGGGTTTCTGTTCGCCTCGAATTTCGATAATGCCTCGGCCTTTTCATGGCCGGACTACGAGCAGTTCCTGGATCAGATGGCCCGGATGAAGTGCAATTATCTGCAATTTTGGTGGTTCGCTTTCGAGCCCTGGCTGCAATACGCCTATAAGGGCGAAACCAACCGGTCCGGGGATGTTTCCAGTAAAGAGAGCGGCTATCAGAATTGGACGTATGGCGGGTTCGGCTCGCGAACGATCGACGATGTCTCGATTGGGCGCGAGCATTTCGAAGGGCGCCAACGCCTCGCTCCCCTTGAATTGCAACACGTCGAGACGCCTGGCGAGGCCTATAGCATCTGCCGGGACTTGCTGCGCCGCATCATCGCCTATGCCGCACAGCGGAACATCAAAGTCTGGCCCGTCATCGAACTGGCTTCGTTACCACCCAACCTCGCGCGCCATGCTGAAATGGTCGGCGATACTCCGTTCAATTACATTTTCGGGAGCTTCGTACATCCCCTGGACCCAGTCACCCGCGAGATTCAACTCAGCCGCCTTAAAGCCCTTGCCGAGACCTACCCCCAGGCGGAAGGGTTTTTCCTCAACTTCGCCGAGCTTTACCCCGACCTGCTGAAGCCCAAGTACGCCAATTTCTTTCGGCAACAGCGCCCTCGGTTTGAAGAACTGCGCGCGCTGGCCCTGCCTTGGAGTTCAACCCTGGCCAACATATATTCAGTCGATATCGACCAGGTGGTGGACTCCAATATCGGTTACTTCGACCTGTTCACTTACCTGCTCAAACAGCGCGACCAGGTCCTTCCCGGGCTGCGGATGGGGCTCATGACGACTGGCCGAGGCTACGCTTTGCCCCTGTTCAACAAGTGGCTCCCGTCGGACATCCCGTTCGCTTCGCTTGAGTCCAGCGGCGTCTGGACACGCGACGGCGTGCCGATGCGATACTTTGGCAACATGGGCCAGCGCGAGCGCATCCTCCAACCGCGCGTGGATGACGACTTCGACATGCTCGGCATGCAGTTCAGCGTCGGCCAGTATGCCCGGAAGGACCGCATCTTTGTCGATGGCGTCAAGTACGGCCTCTCGGGTGTTGCCGGGCAAATCGAACGAGCGCGGGGCACGGAATTCAACAGCAGCTTTCTTGCGCGCGCGTCGTGGGAACCCGGCCTGACGCCGGAAGAATTTTATCGCGACTCGTCCGAGCGCATCTTCGGCCAGGACGCCGCGCCGGAAATGTACCAGGCCTTTCTGAAGCTGGAGGCGAACCAGGCTTATCTTGATTATTACGAATACGACGGCGGTTATGGCGTTCTGCCATGCTGCGGCGGCGTTCGCGAGGTCAGCGCTGCCTATGCTTATTGGCAACAGCGCAACATTTATGACGGCCCGGTCATGCATTCCTGGAAGGCGCGCATCGACAACTCCACCGATGCGATAACGCACCATGAGCGGTCGATCGCGCTGCTCAACCAGGCCCTGGACCATCTCCAGGCGGCCACCACGAATGTCGCGCCTAGAGGACGCTACGAGCTGAATTATCTCATCAACCGCACCGAAGTTCTGCGCGATGTCTTTGCCGCCCTCAATGATTTCCGGCGCGGCATGGTCCAGTTCGACGACGCCTTCGTTCACCGCAAGGAGATGGAGCACGACGCGTTCGTCGCCGAGTTGACGGCGAGCCTGGACACCCTTCGGCGGAGTCACGACCAACTCGAAGGGGCGACGCGCCACTACAGCCAGATCGTCGATCACGTCTCCGATCTCGCCGTGCTCTATCACCTGAACGCCCGGGTGCTGTTGGGGACTGAGATGGCCATCTCCCTGCTCGAGAACGTAGCCGATTACCACCGCGGCCAACCCTACCTTCACAAAGTCCCATTCGACCATCTCTACCCTCCGCGCCCTGACATGGGCGCCCAAGAATAGGCAGGCCCGGTACAATGAGTCAGTCTATTTTTCGCTTTTTGTTAGCCGGGGCATTTCTGCCCGCCTTCTTGGGTTCTCTGTTCCTGAGCGGAATCCGACTTGAAGCAGGACCAGCCCGCACCTTTAACGTGCGAGACTACGGCGCCACGGGACGAAAGGAGGACAACGCTCGGCCATCCGTCCAAAAGGCTATCGATGCCTGCGCGGCTGCCGGGGGCGGCACGGTTCTGATACCGCCCGGTCTCTATACATCCGGCACCCTGCGTCTGCGCAGCCATATTCGGGTCGAATTGGCGGAGGGCGCGACGCTCTATGCCTCGACAGATGCCAAGGCCTACGACTGCGGTCCCATTGTCTCGAAGGCCGCCTTGTTCTACGGCGAAGACTTGGAAGACGTCAGCTTCGGCGGGAGGGGAATCGTCGATGGCCAGGCCCAATACGACTGGCGGCCAGATGATTTCGAGCAGAATTTCGAACACAAAAAGTTGATGCAAGGGTTGGGCAAGTCGCTGATGCGCTCCTTTCCTAAAGATTTCCCGAACCGCCAGATTTACCCGCACCTGGTATGGCTGGGGCGCTGCAACAATATTCGGTTCAACGGCCTGAACTTCCTACACGCACCCATTTGGACCTTTGCGTTGTATGCCTGCCGCAATGCCACCTTCGACGGCCTCTATATTTATAGCAGCTTAAAGGAGGCGGTGTGGGCCGATGGCATCGACCTGGACGGCTGCCAAAATGTTTCCATCGCCAACTGCTCCATTGAGACCGGCGATGACTGTGTCGCCCTGGTCTCTGCCACCAACTGGGGACCTGCCTTGGTTTGCGAGAATATCTCGGTGACCAACTGCCGGCTTTCCTCGGCATCCGCGGGGATCAAATTCAGCGAGGGCAATATTGCCGGCATTCAGAATATCCAGGTTACCCACAGCCTGTTTAATAACGTCAACCGCGGCTTTGCCTTGATCACGGCGCTGGGCGGCTCGATCAGCAATGTCCTCCTCTCCGATCTGACTATTGACTGCAGCCGGTTCGATTGGTTTTGGGCAGGCGATGCCCAGCCATTCTATTGCCGCAGCTTCCGGCTGAGCGAACTCGACCCGTCGCTTCCCAAATCAAAGGACCCGCCTCCAGCGCCGATCCTCCAACTCACCCTTCGCAACATCGTTGCTCATGCCAAGGGTTCCTCGCTCTTTTACGGCCATTCGGAACGCTGGCTCGACGGCATCACCCTTGAAAACGTCAAGCTGTTCGTCTCGACGGACCCAACTGCGCCCTATGATCGAGCTGAACACGTCCTGGATTTTCGCCGCATCACAAACCTCAAATTGAAAGATGTCGAGGTCGTGTGGGAGAAACCGTTTCTGTTTTCATGGAAAAGCGCATTGAACTTCGAAGACATCCACGGCCTGGACATCGACGGCTTCACTACCGGGCCGGCCCGGTCACAGTCAGATGTGCCAATCATCGCCCTGCGGCAGGTCTCCGGAGCGATGATTCGTCATGCCCGGGCGGCCAAGGGGACGGACATCTTCATCGACATCGCCGGGCCTGCAAGCCACAATATTCGATTCCAAAACAATGACCTCAATCGCGCCAAGGTTCCCTTCCATCTCGCAAAGGACCTGCCATGGGAAGCGGTAGAAAGGCTGGATAACCGCTGAACAAATCAGAATAGTAAAGGTCAAACCCCCTGGATGAAACTGCGCGGGGTGATGGCCATGATTCTGGGCCTTTTAGTTGTTTTGGCTCTCACAAGGTTTACAATCAATCCCACCCCCTCCCCAATCCTATGGAAAGTATCCATTAAAGACATTACCGGTGATGAATTGGCGGTGGGCCAGGACGGGACTGTTTATCAGAGAGGCTTTCGCGTACTTCGGTCGTACGATGTAACCGGGAAACTCCGTTGGGCCTCGCCTGCGGGAATCTGGATCGATTCGGCGCCAGTCATCGGAAAGGACGGGACAATCTATGTGCGCGAATCGGCCTACGGGCTCTTAGGGGTGAATTCAGGTGTTTTGGCCTTGCGCTCCGACGGTGCTGTCAAATGGCGGTTCCCGATTAAAAATATCAATGAACATGACTGGGGGGCGGCTTTCTCCTTGGACGAGCGGGACACGATCTATTTTTCCGTTGGCAACGGTTTTTTCAGTCCGAAAAGTCTTTTTGCGGTCAATAAAGAGGGCCAGGAGGTATGGCATTTTGATTCCAAAAATAACATGACCGCTCCAGTGGGGATTTCCGGTGATGGCTCCGTTTTGTTCGGGTCTTCCGACGGTACCAATACATCGCTCCTCCGATTTGATTCGCATGGCAGCCTCAAACGGCTATTGGAACAAAAAGCCGCCGAGATGGGCTTATGTTTATCATTCTCTCAGGACTGGGAAGGCGTCATTTATGTTCCAGGGGGTAAGGGCTCCACGATGCTTGCGTTCGAGCCGGATGGGTCCTTGAAATGGTGCTTCAGCAGTTCATTCCGTGCTTATTCGGCGCCCACGATTGGTCCTGATGGCAGTTTGTTCTTTACGGCCGCTAACTCGGGCCAAGAGTTTCTCGTCGCGCTTGCCAGACAGGGGCAATTAAAGTGGAAGTACCGCCTGGGCGCCCACTGGAATCTGACCCCCCCCGCTATCGCTTCCGATGGAACAGTTTTCGTCGTGTCCTCCGATCCCAAGGTGACCGCTCTGAACCCGAATGGAACCGTGCGGTGGATTTTCGTAACTACTCAGGTCGAAATTGAGCCGGCGAAGGGGTGGATGAGGAGCGTGAAGATTTTTTCATTTTGTACGGGACTCCGGATTTTTCCTCTGTCATCCTGTCGGCGTGCTGGGAACCGAGATTATTCAGGGCCGCCGGA
>DASYZB010000074.1 GCA_035946615.1 Verrucomicrobiia bacterium | reverse complement strand
TGGGGCTTGCTTTCGTGGAAGGCGCGGCTGCGACCGCTGGTTTGGCTGCCGGGCCTGGCCTATTACTGCTGGCTGGACGGGCTCGTCTTCGGCGCGCTCGACTACACCTCGGGCGTTTACAAGGTCCAGGCCGTGGCGTTCCTGGGTTGTCAGACGCTGCTCGTTTTCCTGCTTATCCTGCTTGCGGATGGCTTTTTGGCAGAGAGCTGTGGCCGGTTTTTGCGAATTGCTTTTGTGACCGGCGTCTATCTTTTCCTGGGCGCGCTCTACATCGATTTTATCCTGTACAAATTGATGGCCATCCACCTGCCTCGCGGGCTGAGCATCCTCTGCCAGGACGGCGTCTCGCACCTGGGGATCAACTGGGTCCACACCGGCATCCCGAGTCGGGTCCTGCATGTCTGGCTGGCCTGGGCGGCGGGCATCGCAGTGGCAATTCTGATGTTTGCCTTCGCGACGGAAACCCGCCGGTTGGGATGGGGCTTCACAATGCGAGCCACCCGGGTTGTGGCGATTGGGGGGTATTTCATGCTGGTGTGCCAGATATTGAGCACCGGCGATGACGAGCAGTGGGTTTGGAGCTTTGGCGAATTGAAGGCCGCCCTGCCGTTCTATTTTGGCGGCAGGGTGCCGGTCCCTGGCCGCAAATATCAAGTGCCGGCCCTGAGGGCTCCTGAAAGCGGCCATGGAACTTTGGACAGGGTAATTGCCGGCGAGAAGAGCCTCGCGAGCCAGCCCGACATTTTCCTCTTTGTTCTTGAGAGCGCCCGGGGTGATTTCATCACGCGTGAAATCACGCCCAACCTGGCGGCGTTTTCCACCGAGTGCCTCCCTTTTCCGGACGCGCTCGCTTCAGGAAACGCGAGCCATATCTCCTGGTATTCACTGCTGACGGCCAACTACGGATTGCGGTTCGGCATGGCCAAGAGGAGCGCGCGGCGCTTTGGGAGCGCGCCCATCGCCCTTTTGAAACGGGCGGGCTACCGCATCGACGTGTTCTGCAGCAGCACACTCGACTACCACGAAATCGATAAGATCGCCTTTGGCGATAGATTGGAACTATGCGACTCGATGTTCGACGCTCAGAAACAGGGGATTGGGGACGCGCCGGCTCGGGATCTGGCGGTCAACAAGGCAATGCTCGAGGCGCTCGAAAGCCCGCCCGGAAGACGGTTGTTCCTCATTTTTTACCATTCCACTCACCACGATTATGATTGGCCTGCGAGCGACCCGGCCCCGTTCACTCCTTACGCCAGCGCTTGGAACTACGCCGATTTCAACATCAGCCGGCAGCAGTTGCGCCTAATCATGAACCGCTACCGCAATGCCCTCCATTTCCAAGACCGCCTCATCGGGGAGGTGTTATCGGCTCTGAAACAGAAGGGTCAGTATGCTCAAGCGCTAATCGCAGTAACCGGCGACCACGGCGAGGAGTTTCTCGAACACGGAAAGCTGCTGCACGCCAGCAATCTGTTCCGTCCGCAGACACACATTCCTTTTCTCCTGCGGCTTCCGGCGGGCATGGCCTCGCCAGGCGAACTGCGCCACCGCCTTCCGCTGGCCAGCCACGTGGACCTTCTCCCCACGCTGCTGGACTGCCTGGGCATTGAGGTCACCAACGCCTTTGACGGGCAGTCCCTGTTCCGGAAGACCACCGACGAAGTGGTCATCACGGCTGAAAACGCCGACGGGGACCCGGTTCGATTCTGTATTCAGTCGGAACGCTATAAGGCATTTTTCCAATATGAAAGCGCGACGCGCCCGACGGCCCGGCAACGCACCCTGTATTTAAACCAGGTGACCGACTCCCAAGACAGACCCGTGGCTATCGAGTTTTATAGCGCGAAAGGCCGAGACCTGATGAACACAAACTTTGGCGCGGCATTCAGCGCGCTTTACCCCGGCGCAAGCCTTGAAGGATCGGAATGACGCCGGCAATCAAGGCTTTCGCGCTTCGGCTGCGCCTCCGGCAATTCCTCAAGTTCTGCGTTGTGGGGACAAGTGGATTGCTGGTCGATATGGCGGTGCTCCACGTGCTTGCGATGGGACTTGGCTGGAACGTCGGCCTGAGCAAGCTCTGCTCGGCGGAGTTGGCCATGTTGAGCAACTTCCTTCTGAATGAGGTCTGGACATTCCGTGCTCTGAGCGCGGTCGACAACGGGAGATGGGCCTCACTGCGCAGGCTGGTGAAGTTCCAGGCCATCTGCGGCGTGGGAATCGGGTTCGCGGTGCTGTTGCTGAACCTGTTTTACCGGCGTTTCGGGTTCAACCTGTACCTTGCAAAATCTGCTGGCGATCCTGCTGGTCACGTTGTGGAACTTCTGGATGAACGCGATTTTCAACTGGGGGGCCGGGCGGCGGGCGGTGGCCAGCGCCTCTTTGGTTCGAGGGCCGTAAATCTCCGTTAGGAGCGGCACATCCCCACGCCGGATTGGTTCGGCCCGTCCTTGAATGGTTGAATGGTTGAATGGTTTGAAAGCCCCCGCCGTGCCGCTCCTACGGAGCTTGGCTGAATTCCGGGGGCCGTGTGGCTATAAACATGTCGCTCCTATGGAGCTTTCTTCTGGGCACATCGAGGGTTGGCCTCGAACGTTGGAAATGAACCGGATGCCGTCGTCCTTGGCAAGGAGGCGGGGGGACGGTCAGCGACGTGGGGTTTTCGCTCGAGCGCTCGAGCTTTGCTCACAGCACAGTGGCCGACGCCAACCGCTCGCGCGACTGGCGCATCTATCACGACTTGGCTCAACTGTTGAACGCCCGCGCCCGTCGTCTGTATGTGATTCGGCCGGACGTTTGACCAACATCAGGCGATGAGCGGATAGATGACGTTGCCGCTGACGTCGGTTAGGCGGAATTGACGGCCCTGGTAGTTGAAGGTGAGGCGCTCGTGGTCGATGCCGAGGAGGCGCAAGAGCGTGGCATGGAAGTCATGGACGTGGACCGGGTCTTTGACGATGTTGTAGCCGAATTCACAGGTCTCGCCATAGACCAGGCCCGGTTTGACGCCGCCGCCAGCCATCCAGGTGGTGAAACAGCGGGGATGATGATCGCGCCCGTAATCGGTAGCGGTGAGTTTGCCCTGGGAATAGTTTGTGCGGCCAAATTCGCCGCCCCAGATGACGAGGGTGTCGTCGAGGAGGCCGCGTTGTTTGAGGTCGAGGATGAGCGCAGCGGCGGGCTGGTCGGTTTCTTTGCATTGAACGGCGATGCCTTTGGGGAGGTTGCCGTGCTGGTCCCAGCCCTGGTGATAGAGCTGGATGAATTTGACGCCTTTCTCGGCGAGGCGGCGGGCCAAAAGACAATTAGCGGCGAAGGTGCCCGGTTTGCGCGAATCGGGTCCATACATCTCGAAGATGCGGTCGGGTTCTTTCGAGGAATCGACCACCTCGGGGATGGAAGACTGAAGGCGGAATGCCATCTCGTATTGGCCAATGCGGGCGTCGATTTCGGAGTCGCCGAATTGGGGCTTCTGGACCTGGTGCAGTTCGCGGAGCCGGTCGAGCATGAGTCGCCGGGCGTGGCCGGAGATGCCGGCCGGGTTATCGAGGTACAGAACGGGTTCTTTACCTGAGCGGAACTGGATGCCCTGGTATTCGGAAGGCAGAAAGCCGCTGCCCCAAAGCCTGGCATAGAGGGGTTGATCGACTTTGCCGGGTGTGATCAGCACGACAAAGGCCGGGAGGTTTTCGTTGTCGCTGCCCAACCCATAATTGAGCCAGGCGCCGAAGCTGGGACGCCCCGAGAGCTGGGAGCCGGTCTGCATGAAGGTGATGGCCGGGTCATGGTTGATGGCCTCGGTGTAGAGGGAGCGCACGACGCAGAGGTCGTCGGCGATTTTTGCGGTGTGCGGGAGCAGTTCGCTGACCCAGAGACCGGCATTGCCGTATTGTTGGAATTTGAAGATGGAGCCGGCCAGGGGCAGCACGGCCTGGTTGCCCGACATACCGGTGAGACGCTGGCCCATGCGGACGGAGTCCGGAAGGCTCTCGCCGTTGCGCTGGTTGAGCAGCGGCTTGTAATCGAAGGTTTCGAGCTGCGACGGCCCGCCCGCCATAAAGAGATAAATGACCCGTTTGGCCTTGGGCAGGAAATGGGGCGCGCCCAGGACACCGCCGCGCGGATTGGCGGCGCCCTCAGCGCCCAGGGCTTTGGCAGGGCCGAGGAGGCAAGCCAGGGCGATGCCGCCCAGCCCCATCCCGAAATGGTTGAGGAAATGGCGCCGGGTCAGGCCGAGCGCCGGCAGGGCGCCGGTGCACAGGGGCTTGGGCAAAGGGGCAGCGCCCGCCTGCCGCTGCCACATTGATTGTTCCGGCGCTTCCGATTCGATTCGATTGGGGATTTTCATCGTTCGGTTACAAATTCATCCAGGTTCATGAGAGAATTGGCCAGCACCGCTGTGGCGGCGAGTTGGAGCGGTGGCAATGCTGCATCGACCGGGCGCTCGCCAATCTTGAGGTATTGTTTCGCGGCCTGCGGATCGGCGGTGAATAGCTCGAGTTGTTCCCGATAGAGTCGTTTTAGAATGGCTGACTCGCGGGGCAGGGGCGCGCACCCGGTCGCGAGCCGAAACGCGCGAGTAATGCAGGAATCGATGTCAGGCCCGCAGTGGCGTACCAATCGCTCAGCCCAGACGCGAGCGGCTTCGACGAATTGGGTGTCATCGAGCAATACCAGCGCCTGGAGCGGGGTGGTGGTCGTTTCGCGGCGGGCGGTGCAGACCTCGCGGGTGGGGGCGTCGAAGATGAGCATCGAGGGAGGCGGGGCTGTGCGTTTCCAGAAGGTGTACATGCTGCGGCGGTAGAGGCCCTCGCCGGTATCCTGGACATAATGCTTTCCGGTGCCGGCTTGTTCCCAGAGCCCGGCGGGTTGGTAGGGCCGGGCGCTGGGTCCGCCGATGCGCTTCGAGAGCAGCCCGCTGACCGCGAGCGCGTTGTCGCGGATTTCTTCAGCGCGCAGACGATGGCTGGGCCCTCGAGCCAGCAGGAGATTATCGGGGTCTTTGACCAACAGGTCCGGGGCGGCCTGCGAGGATTGCCTGTAAGTGGCGGACATCACGATAAGTTTATGCAAGGCTTTGGTGTCCCACCCGGAGTTGATAAACTGGAGTGCGAGCCAATCGAGCAACTCGGGGTAGGCGGGGAGTTTGCCGCGCGTGCCGAAGTCTTCCTCGGTAACGACGAGGCCCTGGCCAAAATGAGAGGCCCAGATGTGGTTGACCGCCACGCGCGCTGTGAGCGGGTTGCGGCGGTCGGTCATCCATTCGGCCAAGCCCAAGCGGTTGCGGGGCAGGCCCGGCGGGAACGGAAATATTCTTTCGGGGACGCCGGGGTGGACTTGCTGGCCGTGGGCATCATAAGCGCCGCGCTTGAGGAGATACGTGGGGCGATGGCCCGGCATCTCGCGCATGACCATGATCTCGGGGACATCATCAATGAGGTTGTTCTCCTTCTCACGGAGGGCGCGCAACTCGTTGCGGGCCGCGCGGCAAGAAGGATCGACCTTGGCAATATAGTAGGCGAGCAAGGCCTCGCGGTTCGGGCTTTGGGATGCGTTGCCGGCCAGGAGTTGGACTTCGCCCGGGGTCAAACAGCGTTCGAAGACCTTGAACTCGTCTATCACGCCATCCTTGAACCCCGAATCGCGGAAGCGCCCAGCCAGGGTGAGTTCGATATTGCCCACTTCCATGTCCCCCCATTCCTGGCGGTGAAGGATGTCCTTAAAGAGCTGGTCGCGGACTATTTCAAGTTCCATTGGCCGGCCATCGAGATAAAGGCGCGCGCCGGCGGCGCGACTCGAACCGTCATAGGTAACGGCCAGATGCGACCATTGGTGCAATGGGAGAGCAGTTTTGGCGCGGACCTTGAGGGCATTGCCAGGCCAGAAATGGATCAGGCCGAAAGAGGGAAAGCCATTTTCCAGGAGCAACTCGTAACCGCGGCTGCCCGAATCCGTCCAGGATTTTGAGCGATGAAAGATGACAGCGCGGTCCTGATTTTCAGCAGGCTTAAGCCAGAGAGAGAAGCTGAATGGACTGGTGCGGTTGAAAGCGCCGGCCCCTTTGCATTCCAGCGAGTTATCCCCGCTGAATTTGAGGCCGCGTCCGATTTTGCCTTCCACTTGCTCGGGTCCGTCAGTGAGAATGGCCCGATTGGCGCCGGTCGAGTTGGGGGTGGAGCCGTTGTTGACCTCCTCAAAGGAGTAGGCGGCAGTTGGCTGGGGCGTGGGGATGGAGTTTGAGAGCGACCAGGCCTCGAAGGACGCCTCCGCGGTTTTGGCCAGTCCGGCGAGTTTTTGTTCCTGTTGCTGGATTTGCTGTTCGATGGCCTGGTGCGCGGTCTCAACGCCGGGCGGGTACAACAGCAAGGTCGGGCCGGGGGTCGCCCGTGTGAAATGGGAGTAGAGGCCGGACTCATCAATGTTATTGAAAAATGCGGACATGCTGTAGAAATCCTTTTGAGAGATGGGGTCGTATTTATGGTCGTGGCAGCGGGCGCAGCCAATGGTCAGGCCCAGAAAGGCGGTGCCGGCCGTGGCGACTCGGTCCGCGACGTATTCCACGCGGAACTCTTCTTCCACGCTGCCGCCTTCGTTGGTTTGGCGGTGCAGCCGGTTGAAGGCGGTGGCCAGGACCTGGTCGCGGGTCGGATTTGGCAGGAGGTCCCCGGCCAGTTGCCACGTGATAAACTGGTCATAAGGGAGGTTTTGGTTAAAGGCGCGGATGACCCAGTCGCGCCAGGGAGACAGGTCGCATTCGACGTCGTTCTGGTAACCGTATGTGTCTGCGAAGCGGGCAAGGTCGAGCCAAAGCGCAGCCTGTTGTTCACCGTAAGCTGGGGAAGCCAGCAAACGATCAACGAGCTTTTCGTAAGCGTTGGGGGAAGTATCGCCGAGAAACTGGTCGATCTGTTCGAGAGTAGGCGGAAGCCCGAGCAGATCGAAACTGAGCCGGCGGATGAGAGTTTCACGGCTGGCTTCGGCAGAGAGGGCCAGCCCTTCTCGCTGGAGCCGGGCCTGGACAAACGCATCGATAGGATTGCGCGCGTGGCTCCCGTCCGGCGGCGTGGGGACTTTGACATCGCCGACCGGTACAAATGCCCAATGGGGTTTGTATTCGGCCCCCTGCTCGACCCACCGGCGCAGCAATGCCTTTTCCTGTGCGTTCAGGACCAACTTGCTAGCTGGGGGCGGCATTCGCTCGTCATCATCGCGCGCGTTGATGCGCCGCACCAATTCGCTGCGATCCGGCTGATAGGGGACAATGGCGCGTCGGCCCGTTTTGGGGTCACGCACGGCGTAGGCGGTGTCGGGTAGGTCGAGGCGCAATTTGGCTTTGCGAGCCTTTTCATCCGGGCCGTGGCATTTGAAGCAGTGGTCTGCCAGAATGGGCCGGACCTGGAAATTGAAATCGACCGGGCCTGTTGGAGCGGCAGCCCAGGCGCAAAACAAAGGCCCGCAGAGGATGGCGGCAGCCATGACAATGCCCTTAGATGGACTTACCGACGGCATTAGCCAAACCTACTCCGTGGAACGGATTTGGACAAGCGCTTCCGGGGCAGGGCAGGGCTTGCGACTTGAACTAATCCAATATTTCAGCTTGTCGAATGGTCTCTTCGCGTTATGTTTATGCGACATTAAGCAGCTTTTCGCCTTCAAAAAGGCGTGTGCGAGCTTCTGGTATCGAGAGGGACTGGTTGTGTGAAGGTACAAACGTCACGCCGAGGCCAATGCGCGTTGCTGGGACTGTTGCCGGCATTGGCGTTGTTTTGGCTGGCTTCCAGCCAGGCCGCTCAAAGCGCTGTCCTGTTCAACCGCGACATCCGGCCGATCCTTTCCGATAACTGCCTCACGTGCCATGGCCGGGACGCCAGCAAGCGCAAAGCCGAGCTTCGCCTTGACCTGCCCGAAAGCGCCACCGCTGTCCGCAAAGGACACCAGGCGATTAAACCCGGCGACCTCCAAGGCAGCGATTTGTGGCGCCGCATCAATTCCACCGAACCTAAAGTCCAAATGCCTCCGCCCGAAGCCAGAAGGAGATTGGCCCCCGACCAAATTGCGCTGCTCCGCCAATGGATTCTCGATGGAGCGGTTTATCAGAAGCATTGGGCCTTCGTAGCCCCAGTCCGGCCCGAACTGCCGGCAGTGAAGAGAACCGACTGGCCGCGCAACGATGTGGATCGCTTTATCCTGGCCGAACTCGAAGCCAAGCATTTAGGGCCATCGCCCGAGGCTTCCAAAGAAACCCTCGTGCGCCGGGTGACACTAGACCTGACTGGCCTGCCGCCGACGCTGTCTGAGGTCGATGCCTTTCTGGCCGATAAGCGGCCAGATGCCTATGAGCGGCTGGTGGACAGTTTGCTCGATTCGCCGCACTACGGCGAAAACATGGCCCGCTACTGGCTGGACCTTGCACGCTACGGTGACACCCACGGGCTGCATCTTGATAACGAGCGTTCGCTATGGCCTTACCGGGATTGGGTCGTGAAGGCCTTCAACCGCAATATGCCATTCGACCAGTTCACCGTCTGGCAATTGGCCGGGGACCTCCTGCCCAACGCGACGCCCGAGCAAAAAGTTGCATCCGGCTTTAACCGCTGCAACGTCTCGACCAGCGAAGGCGGGGCCATCGATGAGGAATTCCAGGTGCGCTACGCCGTCGATCGGGTCGAGACCACCGCCACGACCTGGATGGGCCTGACCATGGGCTGCGCTGTTTGCCATGATCACAAGTTCGATCCCATCTCGCAAAAGGAGTTCTACGAAGTGTTTTCCATCTTTAATAACATCTCCGAAAAGGCCATGGATGGAAACGCCCTGCTCCCTCCGCCTTCAATGAAATTGCCTTCGGCTGAACAAGAGAAGGAATTGAATGAATTCGACGCCCACATAGCCGAACTCAAAGCCAAGATGAAGGACCTCGTCGCCGCAATGGACTACGTCGATCCGGCCACGTTGACGAATGCCGCTAAAACCGCGCCTGAGGAGATCGTTTGGGTGGACGATGATTTTCCCAAAGGCGCCGAGGTGACGATTCAAGAGGGCAACAAAGGTGAACAATGGGTCACGAAGGATAAAGGCCAGGTATTCAGCGGCCAGCGGGCGCTACGGCGCACCGGCGCAGGAACTCACCAGGTCTATTTCAGCAAATGCGACCAACCACTGGCCATCGGCCCGGGGGACAAGTGGTTTGCCAATGTTTATCTCGATCCGAAGGACCCGCCCAAGGCCATCATGCTCCAATATCACACCGATGATTGGCATTATCGGTCCAACTGGGGCGATGAGGACGCCATTCCTTTTGGTACCAAAAACTCGCCAGACAAGGTCCAGGCGGGCACCTTGCCCGAAACCGGGAAATGGGCGCGATTGGAAATCGACGCAGCGGCTCTCGGCTTGCAACCCGGCGCGGAGGTTACCGGCATGGCGTTCACTCAATTCGGCGGCACTGTCTATTGGGACAAGGCGGGGCTTGTTTCTGCGCACGACCCGGCGCAGGACCCGAAGGTCTCGCTGGCAGCCTGGGAAAAAATCCAACGCGAGAAAGGAGACCATGCCGATGTGCCTGATAAAATCAAACACCTGCTGAAAAAGAAACCCGGCAGCCTGCACGAGGACGCGCGCAAGGAATTGCGGGACTATTATCTGGCCGAGGTGTATACCGACCCTAAATCCGAGCTTGCGCCTCTTCGCGAGGCGGTGAAATCCGCACAGGAAAAACGCGACACCATCGAAGCCAAGGTCCCCGCCACCATGATCTCTGAGGAACTGGCAAAGCCGCGTCCGGCCTGGATTTTGGTCCGGGGCCAGTATGACAAACACGGCGAGCCGGTCGGCCCGGGTGTTCCGGCATTCTTACCGCCACTGCCTCCTTCCGAAGAAAACAACCGCCTCACTTTCGCGCGGTGGCTGGTCGATGCGAAGCACCCGTTGACGGCCCGCGTGACGGTCAATCGTTTTTGGCAACAGTTCTTTGGTGTGGGCATAGTAAAGACCTCGGAGGACTTTGGCACCAAGGGCGAATGGCCATCGCATCCCGAGTTGCTGGATTGGCTCGCCACCGAATTCATGGCTTCTCATTGGGACGTAAAACACATGGTCCGGGTCATGGTCACCTCAGCCACTTACCGCCAGGATTCGAAGGTGACACCGCAGTTGGTCCAACTCGACCCTGAAAACCGGCTGCTGGCCCGCGGCCCGCGGCATCGGCTTGATGCCGAGGTGCTGCGAGACTACGCCTTGGATGTGAGTGGCCTGCTGAATCTGAAGATAGGCGGGCGCGGTGTGCGTCCCTATCAACCCAGGGGCATTTGGGAAGCGGTCGGTTACACCACCAGCAATACCGCCAAATACACCCAGGACCACGGTGACGCGCTCTATCGGCGCAGCCTGTACCTCTTTTGGAAACGCACCGCTCCGCCTCCGGCGATGATTACCTTCGATGCGCCTTCCCGTGAAAAGTGCTGGGCGCGCCGGGAACGGACCGACACACCTCTGCAGGCGCTGGTTACTATGAATGACACGGCGTTTTTCGAGGCGGCCCGCAACTTGGGCTACCGCATGTTGCACGAAGGGGGGGCCGACGATGCTGAGCGGCTCATGTACGGTTTCAGGCTGGTTACCTCGCGCCCGCCAGCGGGGAACGAGTGTGAGGTGCTCAAGGAAGACCTGGCAGCGCAACGCGCCCATTTCGAGGCGGACCCCGCCGCTGCCAGGAAGGTCATCGGGGTTGGCGAATCGCCGGTGCCAGCCGGCGTGCCGGCGCCCGACCTGGCCGCCTATACCATGGTCGCCAACCTCCTGCTCAACCTGGATGAGACAGTAACTTTGAACTGAAAGGCATTATGCAACCATTTGGAAACCTAGAGGGGCATCTTACCCGCCGCATGTTCTTCAAGAGCACTGGTCTGGCAGCAGGCCGCATCGCCCTGGCCTCGCTCATGTTCCCGGACTTGTTCAAAGCCAATGCTGCTCCGCTCCCCACGGCCCGCTCGCATCCGGCTTTGCCGGGACTGCCCCACTTTGCGCCTAAAGCCCGCCGATTGATCTACCTGTTCATGAATGGCGCGCCATCGCAGATTGATCTTTGGGACTACAAACCCAACCTGAAGGCAATGTTCGACGCCGACCTGCCCGATTCCATCCGCAACGGCCAGCGGTTGACCACGATGACCTCCGGTCAAAAACGCTTTCCAATCGCCCCATCGATTTACAAATTTGCCCCGCACGGTAAATGCGGCACCATGGTCAGCGAACTGCTCCCGCACACGGCGCAGGTTGTGGACGAACTGGCCGTCATCCGCACCGTTTATACCGAGGCAATTAATCACGACCCTGCCTCCACATACATCCTGACCGGCAACCAAATCCCGGGCAAACCCAGCATTGGGGCCTGGCTTTCCTACGGGCTAGGCAGCGAAGCGGACGATTTGCCCGCGTTCGTGGTCATGACACCCCGCTGGTCCGCCAAACGCGATGCCCAGGCCCTTTACCAACGGCTCTGGGGCTCGGGCTTCCTGCCCTCCCGCCATCAGGGTGTTGCCTTGCGCGCTAACGGCGACCCGGTGCTCTATTTGAATAACCCTGCAGGAGTGGACTCGGCAACCCGCCGCACGATGCTGGATGATTTGGCTAAACTGAATCAAACCGGGTTTCAACGCTCGGGTGACCCGGAAATAGAAACCCGCATCGCTCAATATGAAATGGCCTTCCGGATGCAGACCTCAATCCCGGGGCTGGTTGATATTTCCAGCGAGCCAAAATCGGTCCTCGATCTGTACGGACCCGAGGTAACCCAGCCCGGCACCTTCGCAGCCAGCGCGCTGCTGGCCCGCCGCCTCATTGAGCGCGGCGTGCGCGTGGTCCAACTGCTCCATCGCGAATGGGACCATCACGGGGACCTGCCCCGCGACCTGCCGTTGCAATGCCGCGACATCGACCAGGCCTGCAGGGGTCTCATTCTCGACCTTAAACAACGCGGGTTGCTCGATGAAACCCTAATCGTTTGGGGCGGCGAGTTCGGACGCACCGTCTATTGCCAGGGCGAGCTGCGCCAGGATAACTATGGGCGCGACCATCATCCGCGCTGTTACACGATGTGGATGGCCGGCGGCGGGGTCCAGGGCGGCCTTGTCTATGGCGAAACCGACGATTTCAGCTATAATATCGTCCGCGACCCGGTGCATATCCGTGACATTAATGCGACAATTCTACACCAAATGGGCATCGACCATAACCGCCTGACATATAATTTCCAGGGGCTGGACCAGAAACTCGTCGGGACGGAAGCGCCCGCAACGCCTGTGAAAGGAATTCTGGCGTGAGCGGCCCGCCAGAGATCGTCCTGTTCCTGGGGCGACTGCACGTGCTGCTGATCCATCTGCCGATTGCGCTGGTATTGCTGCTGGCCACGCTCGAATTGTTGGCACGCTTCCCCCGATTCCGTCACGCCAACGCCAACACCGGCTTAATCCTGGCGCTGGCCATACCGGCGGCTGTCTTCACCGCCCTCTGCGGCTGGATGCTTTCGCTGGCCGGCGGCTACCCCGCGCACTTGCTGCAATGGCACAAATGGACCGGCATCAGCACGGCCGCAATCGTCGTCGTGGCGGGTGTGCTCTACCGGCTCGAACTCAAGACAGCCTTTCGCTGGTGCCTTTTCATCTCAACCGGCGCCCTCATTTTGGCCAGCCACTTTGGCGGCTCACTCACCCATGGCAGCGATTACCTGGTCCGTTATGCGCCGCGCCCGTTCCGCAATTGGCTGGGGGCGGGCTCCCAGGTCCATCCAGCTCCACCCGCTCAACCGCCTGTCAGCACGAAGCCGCCGGCTGAGGCGCAGGTCTTTTCTGAAGTCGTTCAACCCATCCTGCAAAAGGATTGTGTCTCGTGCCATGGCCCCAGCAAAGCCAAAGGCAAGCTGCGCCTGGATTCTTTCGCGGCTGTTCTTAAGGGCGGGGGCTCAGGACCTGCCTTGGTGCCGGGAAAAGCCGGCAATAGCGAGATGATTAAACGGCTGCGGCTCGATTTAGGCGAAGACGACCACATGCCGCCAAAAGACAAGCCACAACCCACATCAGGGGACATCACGCTGCTGGCTTGGTGGATTGATGCGGGCGCGTCCGGCGATAAGAAAGTGGGCGAGCTCAAGCCGCCGCTCGCTATCACCCGCATCCTCGATTCGCGCTTCGGCGCCCTCCGGCACCTTGCTAAAGCAGTGCCGCCCAAACCGCTCAAAGACATCTTGCCGCTGGCGTCGAGCCTCAGCGATGATTTGCACATCGTCGTCATGGCCCTTTCACAGAAGGACGCCTGGCTTGAGTGCAACGCCGGTGTCGCCGGAACCAGCTTCGGCGATGCCCAATTGGCGCGCCTGGCCCCTCTTGGACCCAACCTGCGCTGGCTGGACCTGGGCGGCACCGCGGTAACCGATGCCGGCTTGGCCCAATTGGAAACCATGCCCAACCTCAGCCGCCTTCACCTGGAACGCACAGCGATCACCGACAAGGCCCTGGCCCATGTCAGCAGCCTGGCCAATCTCGAGTACCTCAATCTCTACGCAACGGCAGTTACTGACGCCGGCCTGAGAGGGCTTGAACAAATGCCCCGATTGAAACAGGTTTATCTTTGGGAAACCAAGGTCACCTCCACGGGAGCCACTGAATTCACCGCCGCACGGACGGATACCGAGCAACTGGACAAATGGCAGCAGGAAATCGAGCAACTCAAAGCCAAAATCCGGGATGCGCAAATTTCCGTGGACCTGGGGACCAGCCTCGCCAATGCCGCGCCAACCAATCAGACCCCGATCAACACGATGTGCCCCGTCTCAGGCAAACCCATCGACCCCAGCAAGACCTTTGTTTATGAGGGCCGCCTGATTGCCTTTTGCTGCAATGATTGCAAAGCGAAATTCGAGCAAGACCCGAAGGCTTTCCTGGCTAAATTGAACCTGACGGTAACCAACACGTTGGCATCAGGTCCGAAGGCGCCTTGAATCCAGGTCGTTGGGGCATTGTTGTAACAGAGCGAGTGGCCCTGCGCTCAGAAGGCATCTTTAACCGGTTCACCTCACCCCGGGCGCTGCCCGGGGCTGGTGTGAAAGACGCCGCTGGTGTCAGGCGTTTCGACCCTAGTCCGGCGAAGAACATCAGAAGGCGACTGATGTGATGAGCAGAAAGATGTGGGCAAGGGAAGCCTGTTACGGGGTCCTCCTCTCAGCGTCGGCCGGGCGTGCAACTGGACCTTGGGGTAACGCCCGGACCTCAGGCCACGCGGCGGTGCCGGAGCAGTGGGAGAAAACCCAAAGCCAGGAGAGCCAAAACGGAGGGCTCAGGGACCGGTGCAATGCTGAGGTTTCCGAAGACCGCCTGCCCCGAGGAGCCTGGGGCACTGCCACTATTTCCGATTTGGTAATAGCCCCCAACGGTATCGCCGGCCAGACTGCCACTCCAGTCCTGGACCGGGCTAAAGATATTACCGCTGCCGTTATTGACCCAAAACTGGAAGGCATTCTGGCTCTTCGCCGCGTCGAAGAAATATGTCATTCCCAAAGTAACCGTACTACCCGCGGTGTAGGTCAATCCCGAGTTCCAGAAGCCGGTTCCGCCGAACATGCCCAAAAAGCCGCTATTGGGATCAGCCAGGAACTGCAAATCGCCGCCGCCAAAGGTGCTATTGGCGTTGGGTATAATGAAGCCCGCCTCGTTATCAACGGCGGTGGTCCCCGAAACGTTTAGGGTAATGGTAGCCGTAAAGTGATCATTGGCCCCGAAGGTGTAGGCGCTGGACCCGTTGTTATTCGAGAACTGCCAGAGATCGCGGTCCAAGCCGCCCGACGTCGCGCGCCAGGCCCCGGACTCGCCCAGCGTAATGGCAGTAGGATAGTTGTTTATGTAAGTCCCCGTCGCGCTGGTCATATCATTGAAAAAGCGCGGGGTGACTACGGCGGAATTGATTGAACTGATTTGCGCCTGGGCTTGAGCTCCTAACCCGAAGGCAACCAAGGCCAAAGCGACGCGGCTTAACATATGGGGGGAGAATTGCGTTTTCATGTTGGAAGGGTTAATCGGCAACGGGTTCATATACCCAAGTATGCAAAAAGCGGACCAAGTGTCAAGTGGGAAGTATAAAAATTTTTATACTTATTGCGGCAAGTGTCACCAAGCCGGCGTGACGAAAGATGGAAAAATTGCAACTATTCTCGAGTTTTGTTAATCTCTTCACAATGCATCCACAGCCTCTGATTTGCGTGAGTGATGTCGAGGCCAGCAGCCGCTGGTACCAACGGCTGCTGGGTTGTCAGAGCGCCCATGGCGGTTCCGAGTATGAGCGGCTCGTCTGGCGCGGGCGGTTGGTTTTGCAATTGCACCGGTGGGAGGTCGGGCACCATCACGGCCCCATCGGCAACCCAAAAGCCAAGCCCTACGGGAACGGCGTGCTGCTGTGGTTCGAGATCGACGACTTCGACGCGGCGGTTGCGCGTGCTGAGGAAATGAAAGCCGAGGTTGTCTTGGCACGACACGTTCATCCTTGCGCAAAGCATTGGGAGGTCTGGTTGCGCGATGCGGAGGGTTACACCATTGTGCTTTCCAGTCCGGACGGCTCAGCGGGCGAGGCCTGATGAATAGACGGCCCTACTCGATTACGATTGTTGGCTGGCTGTTCATTGGGGTTGGGGGCATCGCGTTTTGTAGGGGCGTGCTGCCGCTGGCTCAACGCTTCACGGAATTCAAGCACGGCCCTTTTGAGTTCGGATTGATTGAGACCGTCCGGATTCTCGCCCTGATTGGCGGGGTGTTTCTGCTGCGCGGGTTCAATTGGGCGCGCTGGCTTCTTATCCTTTGGCTCGCCTTCCACGTCATCCTGAGCGCCTTTCATGCGCCCTTTCAGTTGCTCGTGCATGGCCTGCTGGCTGCCCTACTTGCTTATTTTCTATTCCGGGCCCCGGCAGCCGCCTATTTTCGAGGTGCGGGAGCCCAGCCGCCGCCTGCACGAGAGCGGGATGAGACTCCCGCGGCGCACGTGTGAAAGGGGATTGCTCAAGAGTGGCTCGTTAACTCCCTTCCTCCAAAAACTGGCGCACCTGTTTCGTCTCCTGGTAGCTTACGCGGATGAGCCAGCGGCATGTGGTGGTCGTCGGCGGCGGGGCAGCGGGCTTCTTCGCCGCCATTGTTTGCGCGGAAGCTTCTCCGAGCGCCAGAATCGCCTTGCTGGAAAAGAGTTCGCAATTCCTGTCAAAGGTGCGCATCTCAGGCGGTGGGCGTTGCAACGTCACTCATGCCTGCTTCGATGGACGGGAGCTGAGCGGGCAGTATCCACGCGGCGGCGCGGCGTTGCTGGGGCCATTCACAGTCTTTCAACCTCGCGATACCATCACCTGGTTTGAAGCCCGCGGAGTGAAGCTCAAGACCGAGCCCGATGGGCGCATGTTTCCCGCAAGCAACTCTTCGCAGACAATCCTCGACTGCTTGGTCCGAACAGCCCAGAGGGCGGGAGTGGAACTGCTTGTCAATCGCGGCGTGGACAGTGTTGCCGCGCGCAGTGGCGGCGGCTTTGCTCTGAGGCTAACCGGCGGGGAAACTCTCGATTGCCAGCGGCTCATGCTGGCCACCGGCGGCTGCCGCGGCGCTCGGGGGGGCCGGCTGGCGTGCTCTCTGGGGCACTCGCTCGAACCGCCCGTTCCCTCGCTCTTTACATTCCACATTGCATCGGACTGGTTGCGCGGCCTGGCAGGAATTTCCCTCGAATTGGCCGAAGTCTCCGTCCCCGCCGCTGGTCTGCGCGAGCGGGGTGGTCTGCTTGTCACCCACACGGGTTTGAGCGGACCTGCGATTCTTCGGCTTTCCGCCTGGGGCGCGCGGGCGCTGCACGGGATGGATTACCAATTCCCGCTGCGAGTAAACTGGGTGCCACACCTCGAGAGCGAGGCGCTGGCGGCACATCTGGACTCGCGCCGCCGCGCTCAAGGCGCCCGGCTCGTCGTCAATGCCCCGGTGGCCCCGCTGCCGGCCCGGCTCTGGGAAGTCCTCGTGCTGGCTGCTGGAATTCCCAAGACAACTCGCTGGGCGTGCCTGTCGCGCTCCGCCCGCCATCAACTGGTTCAGCAGCTCATCACCACCGAATTGCGCGCGGCCGGAAAAAGTCTCAACCAGGAGGAGTTTGTCACCTGCGGCGGAGTGCGGCTGAGCGAAGTGAATTTCAAGACGATGGAGAGCCGGTTCACGCCGGGACTTTATTTCGGCGGCGAACTGCTCGACATTGACGGCCTGACCGGCGGGTTCAATTTCCAGGCCGCCTGGACCACCGGCTGGATTGCGGGCCGGGCCATGGCCGCCCAGATTATTTCTTGAAAAAATCAGTAATGCCTCAGTGACTGCGGGGCTGCCGGCTGAAGCCGGCGTTCCGGACGCGCGGAACGCCGCCTTTAGGCGGCAGCGCCCCGCCGCCACTAACCGATTACAAAAATCACAGCCCCCACTATTGCGCTCGCCCCAATGTGGTGTAGGTTGGGTTCGTTGGGCGAGCTTCCAAGATTTGGTTTCCCAGCTTTTGGCTATCCCGCAGAGGAATGGTTATTAGAAAAGTATTTATTATGTCAAATGATTCGGTGATGGCCAAAGGAGAGCACAAAACAGCCCTTCCCAGGTGGAAAGAGATTGTGGCCAAGTATCAGCAGCCCGCGCTAGGCCGAGGGCTCTGGCAGGTTCTCAACACGTTTATTCCTTATGCGGCGCTCTGGTGGCTGATGCACCTCAGCTTGGGCATCTCGTACTGGCTTACGGCCGCGCTCGCCGTTTTGGCGGCCAGCTTCATGGTTCGGATATTTATCATTTTCCATGATTGCGGCCATGGTTCGTTTTTTAGATCGCGCAAGGCGAATAATATTCTTGGGTCCATCGCCGGCGCGTTGACCCTAACCCCCTATCGTCACTGGCTCTGGGAACACGCCCTGCACCACTCCAGCGCGGGCGACCTGGACCGGCGCGGCACCGGCGATGTTTGGACCTTAACGGTTCAGGAGTATCTCGAATCCTCGCGCTGGAAACGCTTTGCGTATCGGCTGGCCCGCAACCCCTTCATCCTGTTCGTGCTGGCGCCGCTGTTCTTATTCCTGGTTAAGCAACGATTCCCCTCGCCAAAAGCAGGCCCCCGCGAACGTCGCTCGGTCTATTGGACAAATCTCTGCCTCCTTGCAATGGGCGCGGGGCTGAGCTGTCTGTTCGGCCTTACGACATTCCTCGTGCTCCAGATGGGCATCATGGCAATCGCCGGCATGGCCGGTGTGTGGTTGTTCTATGTCCAGCATCAGTTTGAGGGTGTTTATTGGGAGCGCCGCCGGGAATGGGACTATTGTGCCGCAGCGCTTCAGGGGAGTTCCTTTTATAAACTACCCAAAGTCCTGCAATGGTTCTCTGGCAACATTGGTTTCCATCATATTCATCATTTGAGCCCTCGCATCCCCAATTACAACCTCGAAAGGTGTCACCGGGCCGAACCCTTATTTCAGACCGTTCAACCGATAACCCTATTGGCCAGCTTTAAATCATTAACATTCCGCCTCTGGGATGAGCAGCACCGGAAACTGGTCGGATTCCGCGCCCTGAAGCATGCTTTTGCCCCGGCGAGCGCGCCCAATGGCCGATAGTTTCATCAAAATCCGCAGCCGGGACGAATCATGTCGCAAAAAACAATAGTTGCGTTCCTGTCCGTCTTCCCTAGAATATCTCTGCAGTTAGGCGGCTTGCCGATCTCGAGGCAGGTAAATCTTCAATGAATTTCTGTTCAATGACGATTTGAAACCCGAACGTCGGGAACACCCTGGGAAAAGCAATCGACTTACGGCCTCCAGGGCCTTTATTTATGTCATCTGTTCCATCATCAATCGGCTCCAGCCCCTGCCAGCAGCGGTTGGAACCCGTTCTGTCCGCAGCCCGCTTCGAAGGGCTTAAGACTATTCTTGAACGCCTGACTCCCGACCGGGAGAAGCTTCTAGCCGCCATTTTGAGCGCCGAGACCTACGAGCAACTCCTGGCCAGGCTGGGCCATAGGCTCGTTCTCATTCGGCAAATCCACGTGCAGGATTGCTATACACGGCTGGGTCGCGAGGGCGGCATCAAGGCTGTGTTGCCATACCACGATATCCCGACGCAAAGCTCATTGCCCACCCTGTTGCATTTCGATGCCAGCCTGACCACTACCCCTAAAGCGGCCGCCTTTTTTGACGCCCTGCTGCGCGAACTCAAAGCGCAATTGCACGCTCAAAGCTGATTAACCGCAAGCAAACCCCTTACAGTAGGCATTGTAGGAGCCGAGTCAGGAGGCTCAATTTTCAACCGGACGACGGCTGCTGCTAGTACGTTTTCAACAGGCCTTAAGCAGCCCGGACTGTAAGCTCCCGCACCTGCTCCTCCAATTTACGCAGTCGGCGGAGCATTTCCGGCAACTGCTGGATGGCAATCATCTGACGCTTGGCCTGCCGGTCGGAACAGGCAGGGATGCCCAGCACCCGACCGCCGTCCGCCACATCGCGCATGACGCCTGATTTCGCGCCGACAATGACTTGGTTGCCCAACTTCAAGTGGTCCGCGACTCCCGATTGGGAGGCCACCACGACGTAATCGCCCAAATGGGTACTGCCCGCAAACCCGACCTGCCCCATGATCAAGCAGTGCCGTCCAATGACCACGTTGTGAGCGATATGAACCAGGTTGTCGATTTTCGTGCCTTGGCCAATGACCGTGGGTCCGAATGTGGCGCGGTCGATGGCGGCATTGGCCCCAATTTCGACGTCGTCTTGGATAATCACGTTGCCTAGCTGAAGCACTTTCCGATGGCGGCCCTCGTCGAGCACGTAGCCGAAACCGTCCGAGCCGATGACTGTGCCGGCGTGAATGCTGACGCGATTGCCGACTTGCGTCCGCCGGTACAGCACGACATTGGGAAAGAGGCACACGTCATCGCCAAGCTGGCAGTCGGCACCCAGAGAATTGCCGCCTATGAGCACGCAGCGGGCGCCCAACCGCACCCGGTCGCCCAAGACGCAGTTGGGCCCAATGTGCGCCGTGGCATCTACTCGGGCTGTTGCCGGGATAACCGCGCTGGGATGGATGCCACTGGGATGCCCCTCCGGCGGGAAAAAGAGCGGCAGCACCCTGGCCAACGCCACCCGGGGATTGAGGACACGAATCAGAACCTTGCTCGACGAAACAACGGGCCCGGCCACCAGAATCGCGGCGGCTTGGCTCTGTTCTGCCATGGCGAAGTAGGCGGCATTCTCGGCAAAAGTAAGCTCGCCCGATCTCGCGTGTTCGGCTGGGGCCAAACCCGTGAGTTGGACTGAACCATCGCCCACGATTTCGCCTTGGAGTTGCTTGGCAATTTGCGAAGCGGTGAAGAACATAAAATGTTCGTAACAGCGGTTTGCAGGTTTCCTAAGAATCGGTGCCCCGCTCGGCAAAACCCGGGGCCGGCTGCGATTGCCATTTGCGTGAGTGGAGCGCGCGGAGACTTACCATACGCTGAACGTCGGCGTCCCAAACCTTCAAGCGCAAGCAACGAAAGATTTCCCCCAGGCGCAGCGAGGTGGTTTTAGGCCTCTGCAGCTCGGGAATAGCGGCCACTACCTCGGGCAGGCGATAAAAGGGGATGCGAGAGTTGAGGTGATGAACGTGGTGGTAACCGATGTTGGCCGTGAACCACGCCATGAGCTGGCCGGTCCGCAGGTAGCTCGAGGATTCCAGCGCCGCGGTGTCGTAAGCCCAACAGGAATTGTCCCGGAACGATACGCTCGGAAAGTTGTGTTGGGCATAGAACAGATAACTGCCAATCGCGCTGGCGATGAAGTGAGGGAGGAGCAGGGTCAGCACCAGCGCAAGCCAGCCAAACCACCAGATAATCGCCGCCGCCAGCAACGTGTGAACCAGGAATGCGAGCAACCCGTCGTAGTGCTCCCGCGGTTTGGTCAGCGAGGGATAAAGACACATGCCGTATTGGAATACGAAGACATACCCGAACAAAATGGTCAGCGGATGGCGCATGAACAGGTACCTAAGGCGCTCGGCTTTGGGCGCCTTAAGAAATTGCTCCCGTGTCATGATCGGATAGGAGCCAATATGAGACCCGCGAAGCTTCGAGTTGTGGTTGTGGTGGTGGTTGTGTGAGCTTTTCCAAACGCTGCTGGGGCTCAGAATCAGAATTCCAAACACACGCATCAATCCGTCAGCGAGCCGGGAATGAGGCAATATGGCGTCGTGCTGTTGATCGTGATAGATGACGAAAAATCGAAGATACAGCAACCCGGCTAGCAGGCTGCAGAGTATCCTGCCGGCGAAATGAAAGTTCCAAAGAGTGCCCGCCAGGGCGCCCGCCAAAAGGAATGCCGTGGAAAGTAAATACGCCCAACTCCTGGCCGTCGAGTCCTTCGCGTACGGTTTGGTCGCCAGTATGAGCTCTTTGCCCGTTCTCATGCACGTATCCGTCGCTGGTTTTTAAGCATAATCCGCTGGCGCACAGCTTTGGGCCTTGCTCGAGCCCAAGTCCGCCTCTGCTGGGCTTGGCAACATCCGCAAGGCGCTTGCCTTATCGGCTACACGAGCAGCATACCTGCCGGCTCAACAATTTCCAATACCTAAATACGCACATTCGGATAATAACTTTGAGCCCTAAAGCCATAACGATTCAGTTGGAACAGGAGACAACAGGAAACGGAGGCGTGACCAGAAAGCCAAAACTGTGTCTTGCACGCTTGGGGCTGGTCACTGATGGTGAGGGGCTGTTTGTGCCTCCGTTGCCCACAAAAGTGCTTCAAAAATCTCTGTTCCCTCCGTTTCCTCCTGTTTGTTCCTGCATGTTTCCGGGTACGGAGAGTGCTGAACCGAGGAGATCGCTTTTGGCTCGCTCCAAACGGTTTCGAGCTGGGGCGCTCAGCCCGCGCGCCGCAGCCGTAAGCCGTAACGATTTTCGGAAAAACCTGTTGCGTGGGTAAAGGGGTCTGCTATATTCCGCGTTCCGTTTCCCACGCCGGGGAGCGGGCTGAAAGCAAAACCATTAACAGACAATTGTTCTTTGTATGGCTGGACAACGCATTCGCATTCGACTGAAGGCTTATGACCATCGGGTCATAGACCAATCCGCCCGCGACATCGCGGATACCGTCAAGCGCACGGGGGCGCGTGTCGCCGGGCCCATTCCACTGCCCACCCGCATCGAGCGCTTCACGGTCCTGCGCTCACCGCACTCGGATAAGAAGTCCCAGGAGACATTCGAACAACGGACCCACAAGCGGCTGATCGATATCATCGAACCCACCGCCAAGACAGTGGATGAGCTGAAAAAGCTCAATTTGCCGGCGGGTGTGGACATCACGATCAAGATTTGATTGCCGGCATGGATGGCGCCAGGGGCGCGTATCGGCGCCTTTGGGTCTTCCGGCTCGTTTAAAATTTTTAACCATCAAAATTCAGATTTTATGCCAGTAGGTCTCTTAGGGAAAAAATTGGGCCAAACGCGTGTTTATAATGCCAAAGGGGTGATCACGCCAGTCACCATTGTGCTGGCCGGGCCCAACCGGGTTTTACAATGTAAAAACCAGCAATCCGATGGCTATAATGCCGTTCAACTGGGGTTCGGCGACCAAAAAGAGCAGCGTCTTGCCAAATCTTTGCTGGGCCATATAAAGAAATTCAGCGGGACGGCAGTAAAGCGAATCCGGGAATTCCGTGATTTTTCCAAGGAAGTCAAACCGGGGGATGTGATCGGGGCCACGCTTTTTGCCCCAGGCGATTATGTGGACGCAATCGGCATTACAAAGGGGCGCGGGTTTGAAGGGGTGGTGGGGCGCCACGCCTTTGCCGGGGGCGACTCGACCCACGGGGCCAAGGGTTGGCACCGGCGGTCGGGCGCCATCGGCCAGCGGTTGTTCCCAGGCACAGTGATGCGCGGCATGAAAATGCCCGGCCACATGGGCCAAGTCCGCCGAACGGCCCAAAACCTCGAAGTTATCCAAGTGCGCGAAGCTGAAAACGTGCTGTTGATCAGAGGAGCCATTCCCGGGTCCAACGGAGATTACGTGCTCATCCGGGAGTCCAAGAAGCGGCCCAAGGGGTGGCGTCCGCATGCGGAGCGGGCGGAAAACAAGAAAGCGGAGACAAAGAAAAAGTAAGGGCGCCGCTGCGGATGATGCGGAATGCATTTTATGAAACTTACAATCAAAGACACCAAGGGAAATAACCAGGGCGAGCTGGAAGTGAAGTTCCCGCTGGTCGAGGGCGGCAAAGGGACCCAGGCGGTCCACGATACGGTGACGGCCTACCGGGCGGCGCAGCGAATGGGGACGGCCTGCACCAAAACCATGGGGGAAGTCGCCGGGTCTGGGAAAAAGCCATGGCGCCAAAAGGGAACTGGGCGCGCGCGAGCCGGGTCATTCGCCTCGCCGCTGTGGCGAGGGGGCGGAGTGGTGTTTGGTCCCAAACCGCGCGATTTCAGCAAGAAAGTTTCACGCAAAACCAGGCAACTGGCGTTGCGCAAGGCGCTTTCGGAGCGCCTGCGCGCCGGCGATGTTGTGCTGATAGATGAATTAAAACTCGAATCCGGCAAGACGAAGGATTTCGTTGGGTTGTTGGCTGCCCTGGATTTGAAGGGCAGCGCCCTGATCGTCGCCCAGGCCCCGGACAAGAACCTGACGCTAGCCTCGCGCAATGTCCGGCATGTCGCCCTGACGACCTCAGATTCGCTGAACACTTATGACCTGCTACGGCCTGATAAACTGGTCTTTACCCGCGGCGCCTTCGAGCAGGTGGATGCCCGGCTGAGCAAGGAAATAACATGAATGCCTTCGAGATAGTCAAAACGGTGCGTCTGACAGAGAAAGGGACCCGCCAGGGCGAGAAGTTCAACCAATACACGGTCGTGGCGGACCCGCGGGCCAACAAGATACAAATTCGTCAGGCCGTGCAGGACCTTTTTAAGGTCAAAGTCCTCAAAGTCAATACGCTCAACGTGCGCGGCAAATACCGCCGCCAACGCACCAAACAAGCTGGACAGACCCCCAATTGGAAGAAGGCCATCGTGACGCTCAAAAAGGGCGACAAGATCGTTCTGACCTGAACAGGTTTATTACTCCAGTATCTGAATCCCGCAGATCAACGGCTCGCCCGCAGAGCCCCGGGTGAACGCAATAACAATGTTCCCGTCGGCATCGGGGCTTACTGAGGCAACGTCTTTTACCAGGGCCTTGTCTCTGCCCGCCTCGGCGGCGATGTCCAAATCCGAAAACGCCCGGCGGCCATTGACCTCGACGTTAAACTCGCGTTCCCCCGGCGCGAGCTTCACCTCGGCAAAGTGCAATCGCACGGTATAGGAATGGCCGCGAAGCGCTGGCACCCTGTAGGTGCACGAGCCGTGCCGCTCCGTTCGATAAACAGCGGGTGGCGCGCAGTGGGGGGCCTCGGTATCAATCAGGTCTCCGGTCCCTTCTCCATCGCCGCCTTGGTAATCGCTGTCCACAACGAATTCATGTTGCGGAGTGGTCCCGAACCTGAAAAAGCCAACCTGCCCGCCGCCGCAATTGATATTCAACCACTCGCTCGCTCCCGCCGCTGCGCTCTCCGGGGCCAAAGGATGCACCTGCGCCTCGGTGTTGGGCGTGACACGGACTGAACGCCCCGAATAGGGGACTGGACGAAGAGCCACGTTCCAGCCATCCACCGCCAGGAGCGGTTCGTCGCCCTCAAGCGCTGCCAGGGGCGCCTCAATACTCACATAACGGACCTCACCGGGTAAAAGTGAAATGTAATTATCAGTATAGAACACGGGCAACACCCGTTGGCTGGAGCGGGCCTTGCGCAATTGTAAATGCGTGAGCAGCGCCACCGCATGGGAGGGATTGCGAACCGTCACGTCCAGCAGACATTTACCCCGGCTCTGGCGTTGGCCGGCTTCAACTTCAATGCCGGCAATCGGCATCGTATTCAATGCGCGGAAATTGTCCGGCTCTTCCGGACGCGCGCGCCAGTAAAAGTTTTCCGACAGCAGATGGTCCTCTGCATCCCGCAGTTCGAGCTTCACGAAATGCACATCGGATAGGCCGGCCAGAAAGGGGACCTGGCCCGCTTGGGAAGCGGCGCTTGGAGTGGCGGTCAGGGTCTCGTTCTGCAGATACTTTCGAGTGCCATCCAGATTGTAGATGGCGTTTTTGACCCGCAGCCCCTCAAGCGGGCGCGGTGTATTGTTGATGATCAGGATACGCCAATCATTCTGGTTCATCTGGATGTGGATGGGTTCGCATGCCTTGCGCGTAGCGTATAACGATGAATTGGGTTCGAGGTCATGGCTGTAAAGCTGCCAGACAAAACTCGGCTGCGCCGGGCTGCTCATCCAGGTAATCACACCCGTTTCGGGAGCAAAAAGCTTGGCGAACCGGCCCTCATACATCGCCCGAAAACATTCATAATTGGCAAGCTGCGCTTTGCGCACAAAATCAGCCAGGCTCCACGGCTGGCCGTAACGTTGGGAGATCATTATTGGATAGCGATCCCCTTGTTGAGCGCCCGAGCAAAAATCGTGCTCGGCCCAGTCGTCGTTGATCACTTCCCAATCCTTCGAGGGCATCATGCCGTGAATCGCTTCGAGCGTAGGGACCGAAATTGACCCGATTTCAGTCTTGAATGCCTCGTTGTATGTATAGAACTCGCGCGGAGTGCGCCAATGGTATGGGCCGCCGGAATTTACACCGCGGCCCGAGGTGGAACTGGGCTGATAAAGCCGGCCCGGGTCCAGCTCGTGAATGAGCGTCCGGATCCCATCGCCAATCGCCGGCGGCGGGTCGCCTTCATTGCGCGCGCACCAAAGCGCAATACTCGGATGCGTTCGGAAGCGCAGGATTTTATCTTTTACATTGGCCAGGTACAGCTCGACGTCCGGGGGGATCGGCCCATCCGCCGGGTGCGGCTCGAAAAATTCATCCCAAAGCAGAATCCCATATTGATCACACAGGTCGTACAAGTCGGCGCTGGTGCTCTGGCCGACCCAGTTGCGGATGATGGTATAGTTGGCGAGTTGGTGCATGCGCACTTGGGCATCCAGCCGCTCGCGCGGGATGCGCTTCATGGCTTCATCCATTCCCCAATCGCCACCTTTGGCGATTACTGGCACCCCGTTCACCGAAAGAGCAAGGTTGTCCGAACCGGGCAGCGAGTGACTGATCTGGCGCACACCAAAGTTCACCTGCTTTGAATCCGAAACCGCGCCCTTAATCGCAAAAGCCAGGCGCAATGTGTAAAGGTTTTGCGGCCCATAGCCGTTGGGCCACCAGAGCCGTGGGTTTTTGACGTGAAGCGCTCGCGTAATCGCTGGCGAGAAGGTCACGGTGCGCGCCTCTCTCGGCGCAAGAGAAACCGTTTGCTTGAAATGAATTTTATCTATGGCGCCGGTCAATGTGCCGTTCTGCGGAGTATCGGTGACGTTGCGAACGGTGGCTTGAACAGTCAGCTCCGCAGAGTCGGTGCGGGGCAGGGGCAATTTCGTCGTTACGTATGGGTCCTCGACCACCACCGGCCCTGTGGCGAAAAGCCGCACGTCCTGCCAAATTCCTGTGTCTCGATCGCGGATGGTAGGAATCCAATCCCAGCCAATCGAGCAGAGAAAGGTCGGCCCGTCCAGGCCCGTCACACCGCCATTGCGACCCGTGCCCGTCGCGATGGTTTTCTCGTGAGAGACCCCCGGATGCGGCTGGGGCAATACATGCACAGCCAGGCCATTGGGCGCTCCTGGAGTCACATAAGGGGTGATATCAAAAATGCCTCTGGTGAAAGCCCCTTTGATCGTCCCGGCCTGGTGGCCGTTGACCCAAACCTCCGCAATGTAGTTGATGCCATCAAAGGCCAGCCACACTTGCTTGCCCCTATAGGATTGCGGCGGCGTAAACGTGTTCCGGTACCAGTAAGTCGTCCGGCAGAGGCTGTCTGGAATCACATTGGTCCGGTTGTTTTCACCATACAATGGTTCTGGATAAATCCCGTCTAGCACCAGGCTGGTAAGAACTGTTCCAGGCACTACAGCGCGATGCCAGCTGTTGGGATGAAATTCGGGTTGGGAGAGGGCCTCGCCGCTTTGCTGGACTTGAGCGGCATCCTGGAGTTCCCAGCCGTTATTCAAGCGCAGGCTGTCGCCAGGACCCTGGCCTGAGGGGGGCGATGCCAGCAAGGAACTGACCGCTAACCAACCAAAGCTAAAAAGCGCAAAAGCTTTCAAAAATGGCTTGGATAGATTCATGGGGGTAAAAAGCAGTGGTCTGTCGTTTGAGTATCACGGCGTGGACCGGGGAACCGTCATCGATTCGTGGGCCAAGCGCCTGCAATGGAGTGCGACGGTAGAGGACATGCCGGATCGGATCAAGATTATTCAGACTTGACGCGCCCCGAGCAGTCCACTATGAACTGTTTCCTGAGAACCTTGGCGCCATGCGGATTATGAATGCGGATGCTCCAAAGCCAATTCCGATGCCCTTGCGGCAGCGCTGGTATGAGGTGCGCCTGCGTGCGTTGCCGTTCGTTGTGTTTGGCGGGGCAGTCTGCCTCATCGCCCTTCTTTGGAACCAACACGCTGCCGCTCCCACCCTGGTCGGCCAGGCTGAACCGGTTCTGGCCAATATTAGCTCTTACAAACCGGGTGTTCTCGCCGAATTAACCGTCAACCGCTTCCAGCGCGTGAAGACCGGCGACCCGGTCGGGCAGGTCCTGGTAACCGACCCGCGAATCCTGGCTTCTTCGCTGGCGGTCATCCAGGCCGAAATCGAGATGCTGCGTGTCAACATGAAACCGGTCATCACCCAACAGCGAAATGCCATGGATTATGACCAACTCAGGCTCGATTGGATGCGCCAACGCGCCCAACTCGCCACCGCCCGCGTGAACCTGCAACTGGCCCAGACCGAATTCCACCGGATGTCTGAGCTGTTCAAAGACCAGATCGTGTCCCAACGCGTTTATGATCAGGCCAAGGCCGCCCAGGACCGCTCTCAAAGCGAAGTCGATGAACTCGCCAAACTGGTGGCGGAAGGGGAACAGAACTTTCAAACGCTCCAATTAACCAATGCGACCGAGGTCTCCAAGGTCACCGAAGACCCTTTGCGGGCTGCAATAGCCGTTCAAGAATCCAAACTGCGCCTCACCGAAGCGGAACTGAGCCCCATCCAATTGAAGGCGCCTATGGACGGGATTGTCTCGACGATTTATCACCGGGCAGGCGAAGCCGTCACGGCCGGCCAGCCGATTGCCGCCATTGCCACCTTCAACCCGGTGCGGATTGTCGGGTACCTGCGGCCCCCGATTGGGGATGAGCCCAAGCCCGGCATGCGCGTCGAGGTCCGCACACGCGGCCTGCGAAGGCACATCGGTTTCGCCAGCGTGCTCGAAGTGGGCACGCAGTTGGAAACGGTGCCCGTCACCATGCTCGGCCCGATGCGCCTGGCCAATGCCGAGCTGGGCCTGCCCGTCGATATCAGCCTCCCACCCAACATTACCATACGAGCGGGGGAATTGGTGGACTTGGTAATCCTGCCGAACCCCAAATAGCAGAAGCCTGAAAACCATTGACCAGCGCAAAAGGGCTTGCCAGAACGCGCGCAGAGACAGAAATTTAATCCGCATGAGCACTGCTGCTTAGAAAGTGGCCGAGGTACTGGCCCTGCCGGAACGGGAGCGCACGTTGCGCCGGATCGCGGCCGAACCGGAACGCTGCGCAGGAGATCCGGGGCGCAAGCTCAACTTCCACCGCTTTCCTTACGCCATCGTTTACAATATGCGCGCCGATTTCCTATACATCAAAGCCGCGATGAACCTGCATCGCCGTCCATTTTACTGGTTGCGCCGCCAGCCCCCGGCATGACTTCTTCGCATGTCTCGTAATCCTGCCAAACAACAAATAGCGGCGTGACGGAGAATCTTCGTTGTGCTAAACTTCCGGTCATGCACAACGGAGTTTGGACGGCAACTGCGGCTAAGCCGGTGTTTAGACGGTTCGCATTCAGCCTGCTCCTTGTCACAATCTTTCCCGCGTCTTTGGCTCGCGCCCAAAGCCCGCCCGCCAATGACAATTTCGTTAACGCCATTCCGATTCTATCCACGAACATCACGGTGAATGGTGATAACGATTACGCCACCAAAGAACCGGGCGAACCGGACCATGCCGGGAATCCCGGAGGCAAATCAGTCTGGTGGACTTGGCAGGCCCCTGCCGTAGGCTATGTCACCATCTCGACTCACGGCAGCACCAGCAGTGTCTGGGGCGGGCCACTAGATACCCTTTTGGCCGTTTATGTTGGCAACTCCGTTTCCAACGTAAATGAAATCGCCTCGAATGACGAAGACCCTGCCACCAGTCTCACAAGCCTGCTCGGATTCAAAGCCACCGCCGGAACTCTCTACCGCATCGCAGTCGATGGTTATTCCCCCGATACCCCAGCCGATGCCGACTCGGGTGCGATCCTGCTCTCACTGACCTTGTCGGGGTTGGCTCCCAATGACGACTTCGCCGATGCAATCCAACTCACCGGCACCAACTTGATTGCCATAGGCAACAATGATCATTCGACAAAAGAACCGGGCGAACCGGACCATGCCGGGAATCCCGGAGGCAAATCAGTCTGGTGGACTTGGCAGGCCCCAGTCACCGGTTTTGTGACCATCTCAACTCAGGGCAGCGTCAGCAGCCAAAGCGGTTCCGACCTCGATGCCTTGCTGGCGGTTTATGTAGGCAAGTCGGTATCGAATCTCTCGGAAGTCGCCTCCGTTGAAGGATCCCCAGCCAGCACGACCTTTCGCGTCGATGCAGGGAAAGTCTATCGCATAGCCGTGGACGGCTTCACTTATGATACGCCCACCGACGCGGATTCCGGCGCAATCAAACTTTCCTTGAGCATCCAATCGGGCTTGCCCCTCGCCCCCGCATGGGGACCGTTGCCTGACATCTACGGGAACATGGTTGATTCCACCAGTGTTGCCGGCAAGGTCGTTCTGCTCAATTTCTGGGCCACCTGGTGCGGACCGTGCGTGGCCGAGATTCCCGATTTGATATCCTTGTACCAGAAGTATTCGCCGGATGGTCTTGTCATAGTCGGCATATCAATCGATAGCAGCCCGGATGGGAGGAACCCACCCACCTCGCTGGTGAGCAGCTTCGTTTTCAACAACGGCATGACTTACCCCGTCCTCATGGACCAACCTTCATGGTGGTCCGTCGAAACCTCCTTTGGCGGAATTCAATTCATACCCACCACGTTTGTGATCGATTCACAAAATCACATTTGCCAGAAGTTCGTCGGCTCCCAAACTTTCGCCACGTTCGAACAAGCCGTTCTTCCTCTGCTTTATCAGAACCTGGCGCTGAATCTGACATTGAACTCCGGACAAGCCCACATTTCCTGGCCTGTCACACAGGCCACCTTTATACTGGAAACCACCCAGGACCTCACCGGCGATTCCTGGGTGCCGGTGAGTGTTTCCGCGCAGTCGGATGGCATTAACGAGTTTGTGGACCTTCCAACCAGCGCCGGGGGACAGTTCTTCCGCCTGCGCAGCCAATAGGGCTTTCCCCGTTATGGCAAGACCGCGCATTTCGATGAAGAGAGTTGCAAAACCTTGCGCTCGTTTGGCCGTGCGTCGGCGCTTATTGCCGGCTTTCACCTTGATCGAATTGTTAGTGGTCATCGCCATCATTGGGATTCTAGCCGCCTTGCTGCTGCCTGCCATTGCTCGGACCAAAGAAAATGGCCGCCGTGCCGCTTGCGTACAGAACCTGCGCCAGCTTGCCTTGTCTCTGACGCTTTACGCCAATGATAACCAGGATGTCCTGCCGCTTCCGCAGCAGGCTTCCGGCCATTGGCCGGCGCAGCTTCGAATCAATTACAACGCCTTGCGGCTCCTGGTTTGCCCCTCAGACGCTGAAACGCTTAAAATGGGTCTCCCGCCCCGGCTAACTAGCGCGGATTTGGCCCCACAGAGCTACATCATTAATGCCTTTGCCGATTACTATGCCAGCCTCCTCACAAATTCGGCTCCCCTTTGGACCACCACCCCCGCCTACCTTCGGATGAAGCAGTCCGTCATGGGGCATCCGGCAGAGACGATTGCCTTTGGCGAAAAAGCCAGCGGCTCCCGGGCCTATGAGGTTAATCTATTCGAAGCCCCAACTGGCAGCTACCTGAACGACCTGGCGGAGAACCGGCACAATAACCTGGCCCACTGGCCAAAAGGGGGCGGCTCCAATTACGCCATGGCTGACGGGCATATTCAATACCTCCCCTGGGGGGAATCGACCTGCCCGGTCAACCTCTGGGCCGTTACGGACCATTGGCGCACAGATGCCGCTCTTTGCCGGCCTCGGTAGGCTTCGCATGGGGCCATTGAAACTCCCTTCAATGGATTGATGGCAGGGAAAGCTAATTCAAATACCCAGATTTGAAAGGGTGTTGCTGATGGCATTGACGATTCGTACGAGGCGCGGATGAGATTCTTCAAGCTCTTCTACCGATGAGCTCAGCCCCTCTAGCGAGAGCTTTAGCAAGCGCGGATTCTGCTCTGAGCGGGTGGCTTCATGCGTCGAAAGTTCTGCGAAACCGGCAATACTCTCGGCCTGCTCAACATGTGTCTTCGACAACTCCGCAACCTCCGCTTTCAACGTGCCTAACAATTGCAGGAGTTCGCCGCGCCGCTCGTCCTTGATCGCTTCGGCGGCCTGGATTTTGGCTTCGATTTTACCAATCGTATCTTCGATCATCGCGTTGCTCCCGGTCTGAGTTCAACATATCTGCAACCAGCCAATGGGCAAAGCGAAAAGGATGAAGGTTTCATCACTCATCCTTCATCCTTCATCCTTACTCCAGCCGCCACCAACTCCCAGATTGCTTCCCTCACTTGCTGAACGCTTCCGCTGGCGTCAATAGACCGGACCCGGTCCGGTTCGGCGGCGGCGAGGGCCTGGTAACCCTTGGCCACGCGCTCGAAAAAGCTTCGGTCAGCTTCTTCGATTCGATCGCGGATGAAGGGCAGGGTGGCTTGCCTGGCGCGGAGCCGTTGCTGGCTAACCTCCTGCGGCACGTTCAGAAGCAAGGTCAGATGCGGACGTGTCGCGCCTGCGGCGATATCGATGACGGTGCGCACGAGGCCCAAATCCAGTTGCCTGCCGTAACCCTGGTAGGCTGTTGTGGAATCGTAGAACCGATCGCACAGGACAATCTCGCCTGAGGCCAGGGCCGGCTGGATGATTTCCCGGACCAGTTGGGCGCGGCTGGCGTTCATCAGAAGCAGCTCGGTCTCGGCCATCATGGCCTGGTTGACGGCGCTATGCTTGAGCGTGTGCCGAATTTCCTCACCAATGGGCGTGCCGCCTGGCTCGCGCAGGGTGCGCACGGTGCGTCCCTGGTCGCGCAATCGCTCGGCCAATAAAACCATTTGGGTGGATTTACCGCAGCCCTCCGTCCCCTCGAAACTGATAAACAGGCCCTTCATGCGCAGGTAGCGTGGGGGCTCTAGAGTTTTTTGGCCCTGGCGCCACTGGGTGTGTCTTCAATGACCCAACCCTTGGCCTTTAACTCCTCGCGGATGGCATCGGCGCGCTTGAAATCTTTCGCCTTGCGTGCTGCCAGGCGCTCTTCGAGCAAGGCCGTTATCTGGGGTGGGACCTCGCCTTCACGCGGCGCCTCAACGCCAAATACCGAGTCAATCCTGTCCCATGTCGCCAATGCGGCAGCGGCTTCGGCGCTATTCACGTTATTCTGAGCCAGCCGCCGGTTCAGCTCGCGCACCCACTCGAAAACAACCCCCCAGGCCCCTGCTACGTTCAGGTCGTTATCGAGCGCGGCTGAGAAGCGCTCGAGCAGTTCAGCGTCCGGCTTTGCCTCAACGCCCCCGGTCTTTTCGCGCAGCTTCGCCAGACATTCATCAATGCGTGTCAGCGAGGCCTTGGCCCCTTGCAGGCCACCGATGGTGAAATTGAATGTCTCTCGATAATGCGCCTGAAGCAACAGGAAGCGGATTTCGCGTCCGGTAAATCCCTTGGCCAGCAAATCGCGGAGGGTAAAATAATTCGCCAGCGATTTGGCCATTTTTTTTCCATCCACCATGAGATGGGCGCCATGGAGCCAGTATTTGACGAAAGACTGGCCCGGATTCTGGACTCCTGCCCCCTCGCTTTGGGCTATCTCGTCTTCGTGATGAGGAAAGATCAGGTCTTCTCCCCCCAGGTGCAAATCAAAGCTGGGTCCGAGGATTTTCATGCTCATGGCACTGCACTCGATGTGCCATCCGGGCCGTCCCTCGCCCCAGGGGCTGGGCCAAAAGACCTCGCCGTCCTCGGCTGCGCGCGCCTTCCAGAGGGCGAAATCGGCCAGCGATTCCTTCTCATACTCATCGCTGCGCACCCGCTCGCCGGGACGCATCTGGTCGAAATTCAATTTCACGAGCCGGCCATATTGCGCGCCAGACTGACGGTATTTTTCAATGCTAAAATACACCGAGCCATCCGGCGCCCGGTAGGCAATCCCGCGTTCCAAGAGTTTTTGAACCAAGGCAATGATGTCGGGGATGTGGCTGGTCGCATGCGGCATCTGGTGGGGCAGCCGGCAATTCAACGTCTTGAGGTCTTCCAGAAAAGCGGCCTCGAATTTCCCGGTGAACTGGCGCAGTGGGGTTTTGGTTTGCTGCACGCGTTGGATGATTTTGTCTTCAACGTCCGTGACGTTCATCACGTGGGTGACCTCGCAGCCTTGGAATTCCAGATAGCGCCGCACCAGGTCCCCAAATAGGAACGTGCGCCAATTGCCGATATGGGCGAAGTCATAGACGGTTGGCCCGCAGCAGTACATCCCGGCTTTGCGCCCGCCGGGGTCCAGCGGTATGAATTGCGCGACTGAACGTGTAAGGGTGTTGAAAATCTTCAGAGCCATCGTGAATTGCGGAAGGGTAGGCGCCGCGTTGGAAAAAAAAAGAGAAATTATTCGCGCTGGTATAGCCCGATGCGCAGGGTGCGCAGATAGACGGCTGAAGCGCTGAAGCAATTCGCCGCAACGCCGCAATGCCTTGCCCCTTGACACGCCTCGGGACGCTTTCTTACTGTCTGTTGGCAAAGGTAGAAACTTTGCCCCCGAACAGTGGTTCGGGGATTTTTATTGAAGCTATGGCCAATACGATACTGGTGGGCGCCCAATGGGGCGATGAAGGCAAAGGCAAAATCATTGACGTGCTGACCGAGGAAGCGGATGTGGTAGTGCGGACCCAGGGAGGCAATAACGCCGGCCACACGGTGCACATCCGTGGCCAAAAATATATCCTGCACCTGGTCCCTTCCGGGATACTGCGCAAGCGAAAGCGATGCGTTATTGGCAACGGAGTGGTGGTGGACCCGGTGGGGCTGGTCAAGGAGATTGAGGGGTTGCGCAAGCTGGGCATCAAGATAAACGGGAATCTGTTTCTGAGCGAGACGGCGCACTTGGTGCTGCCCTATCATCGGGAGCTGGACGCCCAGCGCGAGACCTTGAAGGGCAAAAACAAGATCGGCACCACCAAACGCGGCATTGGCCCCGCTTACGGTGATAAATGCGCAAGGACCGGCCTGCGTGTAATCGATCTGGTCAATCCGGCGCGGTTTCGGCAAAAGCTCGAAGAGAAGATCAAGGAGAATAACGAAATCCTGAAGGCCTTTGGAGCCAAGCCGCTCTCTTTCAAAGAGGTCCATCGCGATTACCGCGCTGCGGGCGATTATCTGAAACCCTTTGTCGCCAATACGGTCATCCTGCTGCATCAAGCGGTGCGGCGTGGACAGAATGTTCTATTCGAAGGGGCGCAGGGGACTTTTCTGGATATCGACCACGGGACCTATCCGTTTGTGACGTCGTCCAACACGACGGCGGGCGGAGCATGCACTGGGTCGGGAATCCCGCCGCATCGAATGGATCGAGTCGTAGGTGTGATGAAGGCCTATACGACTCGGGTTGGGGAAGGGCCCTTGCCGACCGAGAACGCCGAGATTGCGGACATGCTGCACGCGATGGGACGGGAGTTCGGCGCCACAACAGGCCGGCCGCGGCGCTGCGGCTGGTTTGATGCGGTGGCCACGCGCCATGCCTGCATGGTTAACGGGATTGACGAGCTGGCGGTGACGAATGTGGATGGGCTGGATTCGCTCGAGACCATCAAGGTATGCGTCGCCTATGGAGACGGCGCAAAGCGCTACGATTATGTGCCCAATGACATCGAGGTGCTCTCGCGCTGCCGTCCGATGTATGTGGAATTCGCTGGGTGGCACACACCCACCAGCCGAATCCGCGACTGGAAGGAGCTGCCGATCAAGACTCGGGCGTACCTCAAAGGCTTGGCTGAGTTGACCGGAGCAACGCTGGGGATTGCCTCTGTGGGACCGGGGAGAGAACAGACGATTTTTCTGTAATGTGCAGCAGCGACTGTGAGCGCTCAAACCCCTCATCTGAGCCCCGAGGCCAAGGCCTCCTTGCCTCGGCACGTGGCCATTATCATGGATGGCAACGGTCGATGGGCGCGCCAGCGCCATTTGCCGCGAATCGAAGGCCATCGGGCAGGCGCTGAATCAGCCCGCACCATCATCCGCGCGGCGGGCGAGTTGGGAATCAAGTACCTGACCCTTTACGCCTTTTCCGTCGAGAATTGGAACCGGCCCAAAGAGGAGGTGGATGCACTGATGAAGTATCTGGTGCATTACCTCAAGAGCGAGACGCCGGAATTGAACAAAAACAACGTGCGCCTCGAAATCATTGGCCAGGTGTATCGGCTGCCGGAGAATGTGCAGGAGCACCTCAAAAAGACCATTGCGACCCTTTCGAAGAACAACGGGCTGACGCTGATTATGGCGTTGAGCTATGGCGGGCGCACCGAAATTGTCGAGGCGGTGCGCAACATCGCAAGCAAGGTCAAGAGCGGGGAACTGGACCCGGCGGATATCACCGAGCAGGTGTTTGCCCAGCATCTCTATACGCGCAATCTGCCCGACCCGGACCTGCTGATCCGCACCAGCGGCGAGATGCGCGTGAGCAATTTCTTGCTCTGGCAAATCTCTTACACCGAGCTGGTGGTGACGCCGACCTTCTGGCCTGATTTCCGCAGGCCGCAATTTTACGCGGCTCTCGAAGAATACAATCGGCGGCACCGGCGGTTTGGGGGGATTTAAGCGCGAATGCCAGCAACCGCACCCGCCCCAACGCCGCCCTCGAAGCTCAAGGTCTTCTTGCGCCGGCTGACGAGCTTTGTCGGGCTCTGGGCCATCGTTTTGGCTGCCCTTTTTTCCAGCAATCGCGCGCTCTCGGATTACGTCTTTCTGGCGATCATGGTGTTCCTGGCCATAACCGGCCTGGCGGAGTTTTATGGCCTGGTAGAAAAGCGGGACCTGGTCTGCTTCAAAGGCTGGGGCATCTTCGGCGCGCTGCTGCTGATGATCGGGACGTTCCTGAATGTGACCGGTAAAATTGGGACCAGCGGCTCGCCGGCGCGCGTGAACGATTTTGAGACGAGCTTTCTCATTCTGTTTGTGCTGGGGCTTTGTTTGCGCCAGTTCTTTTCCCGCAGCAACACAGCGGGCATCCTGGCCATCTCGACCACCCTTTTCGGCCTGATGTATGTTCCCTGGCTACTCAATTTTATCCAAAAGATAAACTTTTTCCCTGGCGTGGACGGGCATTATTACCTGCTCTATTTCGTCCTAATTACCAAAATTAGTGACAGCGGGGCGTATGTGGTCGGCTCGTTGATCGGGCGGCACAAGATGATTCCGCGCATCAGCCCGGGAAAGACCTGGGAAGGCTTTGGAGGCGCCATTGTGGTCTCGGCCCTGGCGAGCCTGCTGTTTGTGCATTTCCTGGGCGATAAGCTGCGCGGGATGAATGCGCTTCACGGGCTCATCCTTGGGATCATTCTGGGCCTGGCCGCTGTGGTGGGGGACCTGATTGAATCCATTTTTAAACGTGAAGCCGGTGTGAAGGATTCTGGCCGGTTTTTCCCCGGCATCGGCGGCATACTCGACTTGCTGGACAGTCTGTTGTTTAATGCTCCGATTATGTATTTGTATCTCAGGCATGTTCTGACGAGGTAAGGCGATGCGACGCGTTGTTCTGCTTGGCAGCACCGGCTCGATCGGCACCAGCACCGTGAAGGTGGCCGAGGATTTGCCCGGGCGCATTCGCCTGCTGGCGCTGGCGGCGGGGAACAATGTTGAGTTGTTACTCGATCAGGCGCGAAAACACCGGCCAGAAGCGATTTCGATTAGCGACCCGGCCAAGGCCAAAGAACTGCAGCAAGCGCTGGGGAACTCAGCCCAGGTCTTTTGCGGGATGGAGGGCTTGCTCAAGCTGGCAACCTGGCCGGGGGCTGACGTGGTGCTGATTGCGATTGTGGGAACGGCTGGCCTGCAGCCGGCCTTGGCGGCCATTCGGGCGGGCAAGGACATCGCGGTGGCTTCGAAGGAAATCCTGGTGATGGCCGGGGAGATCGTGATGAGTGAAGCGCGCCGGCACGGCGTGCGCGTTTTGGCTGTGGATAGCGAGCACTCGGCCATTTTCCAATGTCTGGACGGGAAACCATCCAGTTCGGTCCGCCGCCTGTGGCTGACGGCATCGGGCGGACCTTTCCGGACGACGCCCAAGGAGGAGTTTGGGACGATTACCCTCGAGCGGGCGCTGAAGCATCCGTCGTGGGTGATGGGGCGTAAGATCACCATTGATTCGGCAACGCTGTTCAACAAGGGCCTCGAAATGATCGAAGCTCGCTGGTTGTTCGACATCGAGATGGCGCGTGTTGCGGTAGTGGTGCATCCCCAGAGCGTCATCCACTCGATGGTTGAATTTGTGGATGGCTCGATGCTTGCCCAACTTTCGACACCGGACATGTGCCTGCCGATACAATACGCATTAACCTATCCCGAGCGGGTCCCAAGCGAGCGCGTGCAGACCCACCTGGCTAAAACGGGCACTTTGACCTTCGAGGAACCCGACCCGGACCGCTTTCCGGCGTTGGGCTTGGCCCGCAGGGCAGGGGAGTCTGGCGGGACAATGCCAGCCGTGCTCAACGCGGCTAACGAGGTGGCTGTCGAGGCCTTTATCAACCGGCGGATTAGTTTTACCCAAATCCCGCAGACCGTTGCAAGAACCCTGGACCGCCACAACGTCAGGCCCAGCCCCAGTGTCGAGGAAATCCTGGAAGCCGATGCCTGGGCCAGGAAAGAGGCGCGCGGGTAAAATCGCTCAGGGCAGGTTCACGCGCTTGGGAAACTGGGGGCACACATTCGACGCTCGCACCGGCAGCGCCCCGCCGGCAGTAAAGAAGAAACTCATCGTGTAAACAAAACGCTTTACACGTATATGACATTCCGCTACACTTGGGTTACTTCGGTTTTCAGACTATGCGGGCGGGTCAACGACAAAGTATCCGATTCTTCTCCGGCGCGAGTCTGCTGCTATTGCTTTCGGCGCAGGCCTGGGCGGCCCAGCCGCCAACGATCACCGTGGACCCGGCGAGCCAGGTCATCAGCACGGCCGCGACCGTCACCGGGACCGTCAACCCCAACGGTGTCCCCGCCGCTTTCTCTCTTCAATGGGGGCTCACGAGCGATTACGGTTCCGCAACCTTCTTTTACCCGATTGCGGCGGTGATGACCCCCACGAACGTCACCGCGCGGATGACTAACCTGACCCCGAGCACCACTTATCATTATCGGTTAATGGCCACCAACAGTGGGGGCACCGGCTACTCAGCGGACATGACGGTAACCACCACGAACGGCCCCGCTCCCGGTTCGCAGCCCCCAACCGTCACGGCGAACGCCGCCACAGACATCACCGCTATCAGCGCGACCATCACCGGAACGGTAAATCCTAACGGCCTGCAGGCCGGATGTTCGATTTGGTGGGGAACCACCACTGCCTATGACCACTACCAGGGCCTGGCCGACATGCCCGCGGGCTCGGCGCCCGTCCCGGTCAGCACGACCCTCAGCGGGCTGGCGCCCAACACAACGTACCACTACCAACTGCTGGCCACCAACAGCGCCGGCCAGGGGACCTCTCCGGACATGACCTTCACGACTATGAACGGACCGCCGCCACCACCGTCTCAAGCGCCAACCGTTTCAACCGGGGGCGCCATTAGTCTGACCGGCAGCAGCGCGACGCTCACCGGAACGCTGAATCCCAACGGCGTGCCCGCCGGCTATTACTTCCGCTGGGGCGCCACCGCCGCGTACGGCAACGTGCTGCCCACCGCCGCCGTCCTTGCCGGGTCCACTCCGTTCACCGTATCCGAAGGCGTTGCGGGCCTAAGCCCGAATACCATGTATCATTTCCAGTTGGTTGCCACCAACGCCGTGGGCACTGCCTCCGGGGACGACATGTCGTTTACGACGCTGGGGACCACCAGCGATGGCGATTTCACCTACTCCAACAATAACGGCGCGATCACCATCACGAGTTATAACGGTCCCGATGCGTATGTGGCCATCCCCGCCGTCATCAACGGCTTGCCTGTCACCGCCATCGGAGACGGCGCCTTCGCTTACGTCACGAACCTGGCTGGCGTCACCATCCCCAGCACCGTCACCGATATCGGGGCTCAGGCCTTCGCGTACTGCTCGCGCTTGTCCACCGTCAACCTCGGCACCAATGTCCTCACGATCGGGAATGGCGCCTTCTTCTCCTGCGCCAGCCTGGCAGAGGTCGCCCTGTCCGGCTGCCTTGTTTCCATCGGGGACGAGGCTTTTTACTCATGCTCAAGCCTGACCAGCATCGCGATTCCGGATAGCGTCACCAACATCGGGGACGCGGCTTTCTTCAACTGCGCCGCATTGACGAGCCTGACCATAGGCCATGGGATCACTCAGATTCGTGGCGGCGGAGCGCAGATGTTTGGAACCTTCGAGGGTTGCGTCAGCCTCACCACGCTGACGATTCCCGACAATGTGACCAACATCACCGACGGCGCTTTGGATTTCGGCGGTTCCCTGGGCGCCTTTTATGGCTGCACTGGCCTGACCAACGTCTTCATCGGAAAAGGCCTTGCCCATCTCGGCACCGGCGCCTTCTCCTGGTGCGCCAGCCTGACTAGCCTCTACTTCCAAGGCAACGCCCCCACTCCAGGGCAGAATATGTTCGGTGAGGACATCTTTCACAACTCCGACTCCGCCACCCTCTATTATCTGCCGGGGACCACCGGCTGGGGCCCCACCTATGCCGGCCGGCCCACCATGCTCTGGGACGCCCAGGTGCAGAGCGGCAACTTCGGCATACAGAAAAACAGCTTTAACCTGACCATCACCGGCACCGCCGGCAACCCGGTCGTCATCGAAGCCTGCACCGACCTGGCCCTCGGGGACTGGGTGGCCGTGGAAACCTGCATGGTCACCAATGGCCTGCTCAATTTCACGGACTTCTACTCCACCAATTACCCCACGCGCTTTTACCGCGTCCGCTCTCCCTGAGGTTGCGCGATCCACCCACCGGCCCCCGATGAGAGGTGGGGGGACTTCCGGCGCAGACGCTCAGTGCATTTCGACATCGCAGGCGCCAATGCCTTTGCGGTAGAAGTTGAACTGCACGTTGGGGTGATCGGCCAAGAGGGACATCGGCACAGCCGAATCCGGGGTCTGTTTGGCAATCATCAGGGTTGTGAGCCGCTGGCCGAAGGGGTTGTCATGGTTTCCCGCCTGCCAGATGGAAACTTTCTCCGCCAGCCAGGTTTCGGCCGGACCCACCGAGATGGCTTGGGTAGGCACCAGCGAGATATTGCCGCCGCCGGAAGTACGGGCATTTTGGGCGATGGTTAAGGGGTGGAGGTCCACGACGCGGGTTTCGAGTTTGCGAAACTCGGCCGGCGACGGAGGCAGGTCCTTGAATTTGCCCTTACGCCGCGGCGGGTCGTTAAAGGCCCAGTGCTTTACGTCCCCCTGGCCGCCCTGCATGACCGCGCAACGGACGCCGGCACTCCAGGTTTGTCGGTACCGCCGGGTGTCGGCTTTGGGAAAATGAAGATTGGCATCCGGCATGACTAGCTCTTTCCGGATGCGGCTAAAGCAAAGCTCGCGGTCCGCTTTTTCAAACGAGAGCGGATGTGTCAGCGGGGCCTCGCTGCCATCCAGGAACCATTCATCCATTCCCCAGAAATGAGCCGACTGGACGTTCAAGTTCAATGCGTTCACCAGGCGCGCGACCAGCGGCAATTGCTCGGTCGGTCCAATCGGGCCGCAGATGCCGACGGGATTGTCGGGGGTGGACTGTTTCCATGCGGTGATGTACTCGAGGGCTTCGGCGAGGTAAAATTCCTCGAGAGTGTCGTAGAAAACGACTTTAAAGCCGGGCCTCGAGAGCTTGAGCATCCGGTCGGGTGTCAAGGCCGCGGCGTCGCGGATGAGTTCCGAGTCCAGGGTGGTGTAATCCCACCATTCAGGGGCGATTGAGCTGAGCTTACGTGGCATAAGGTTGGTCCAAACTTCGTTCGTACGCAGCGTTCGCCAGGTAGTTGCGGCCAAGGGCGCGGCGGAGCGGATCGATTGGCGTCGCCGAAAATCCCAGGTGCAGATGCCGCCGCCAGCCTTCGGCGTGTTCGAACCGTTTCGACATGCGGCCGAGTTCGCGAGAGGCCTGCTCCATGGTGACGAGATAGGAATTGAGGCCCTGGCTGGCTTCAAGCCAGTTCTGCTGGCTGCGATGTTGGGCCAGCGCCTTGAGTTTGGCCGGCTGCGCGGGCGTGGTGTTCACAAAACCCCCGGGGACAATGCGCCGCCGCAGCGGGTCGCGCAGCCCATGGGGCATGCCGTGATAAATGGCAAGGTCCCCGGCCACGTGGCGGCGGCGGGGCCGGGTTTGGAAATTGGGCATGCCGCGGGCAAAGGCGGTGGTGACCACCAAGCGCGCGGTGTTGGTATGGTCTTCCATATAGTCCTGAGGCGAGTGGGTCAGCACGATGGTCGGGGCGACCTGGCGAATCACGGCGGCAACGCGCCGCACAAGAGCCGGCTCGTAGAGGATTTCCAAATCGTCGGTGAGACTGGGGTGAAAGTGCGCGCCCAACACGGCGGCGGCGGACCTGGCCTCCTGGCGGCGCAGGAGGCGGGTCCGGGCGCTGTTGTGCTTCGTGCCGCCGCAATTGCCGCTTGCGAGGTTAAAGTAATGCGTTTCGTATCCGGCTTGCTGGAGCAGCCAAAGCGTGCCGGCCATGTAGAACTCGATGTCATCCGGATGCGCGGCGATCGCGATGGCGGTGGGGCGGGTCATTTGTCGGGAAGGGGTACCTTAATCGGCCAGCCCACCCGCGCGGAGCGGTCCGCGGCAAAGATCACTTCGTGAGTTCGGGCGGGGGCCTCGTAGGGCGCAAAGGTTTCGGCGCGGGATTTGGCGCCCGCGCGCATCACCTCGACGACGTCGCTGCCCATGCACAGCAGCAGCGCATCGAGGGCATGGCAGCCCGCAGCCGTCGCCGCCCACCCGTAGCCGATGATTCCGGCGTTGAATTTTTTCATAAGCATCCGCCCGGCCCCCGGGGCCGGCGGGATTATTCGGTCCGGTTGTCCAAAGCTCGAGCCGGGTTTGGCGGCGAGGGAATCCCTTCGGAAAACAGCAGGTCGAGATTGAGACTCGGCCAGTTCGCCGCCCTCGAGGAGGACGTGAACAGGATCGTAATGTTTGCGATGAATCGGGCAAGGACCGAATTGCGTGAGGAAAAGGAAAGCGTCATTTTCCATCCCAATCGTAATCGTAACTGGTCGGCGGCTCATAATTGCAGGCCGGGGAGTTGGAGTCGCCATTCCAGCTCCGGCTTTGCTGGTGCCCAGGGCCGCGCTAACTTCTTTGAAACTGTGGCCTTCGGTGAACCGCAGCACCACCGCGTCGTGGTCTTTTTCTCCGAGTTGGGCTATGGCCGTTTCCAGCAGGGGTTCGATTTGTGTCCAGACATCGGGTTCCGGTTCATTCAACTGCGCTTGCATATAGGCTTGTTGCTCGCGCTGTTCGCGGCGGCGTTGGGTTCTCAGAGCTGCCGAGGAGGCGTTCCGGGTGGTGCGCCAGAGCCAGCCTGAGAGAATCGTCTTTGGGTTGAGCGAATCTGCTTTTTGCGCTAGCAGGCTGAAAACCACTTGCGTCAGTTCCTGCGCAACATGAGCGTCGCGGACCTCTCGCAGGGCAACGGAGTAAACGAGATTGATGTGGCGAGACACGAGGGTGGCGAAGGCCTCCTCGGAACCGCTGCGGGCGAACTCCTGTAATAATGCCATGTCGTCGGTCATGTTCTAATCAATAATGTCCGAGGATGGGAAAAGGTAACACGTTTTCTTGAACGAGTTCGCGGCAGGATTGGGGACACGCCCGCCTTCGCACAGCTTCGGCGGGGCAGCCGTGAGCTCGTCCCTCCGTAATGCGGCAGGACACTCCGCGTTGAAAAAGAACGCCTCCTGCGCTAACATAGAGCCACTCACTATGCTGCGTTCCATTTGCTGTGGCGCCACGGTCCTTGCTGCCGCGGTTTTGTGTCCAAACACTGTGGCGGCCCAACCGGCCCTTCCGCTCGTCAGCGGCGTCGAAGCCCAGCCGCTGGTTGCCCAGGTCCATCGAGTCGAGGAGGCCCTCTCATTGTTGGGCGCGCCCTTGCTGGAAGCCGAACGCGAGGCCATCGAAAAGGCGGCCTCCGATCCCGATGCGCAAAAGACGCTGGCCGGCATTCAGGCGGTTTTGGATGTCCATTGCCTTGCGGCAGTGGTAATCAATGCCGAAATGCGCGTCAAGGTCGTCCAAGGACCTGCCGCGCCCGCCCTGGTCGAGAAAGGATGGCGCACATTTCTCATCAAGGTCCAAAACGATGCCGGAGCCACCGCCCCATTGCGCGTCGTCAGCCCAAACGCCCTGTCGGTGCATGATTCACCCGGGGAACGCACCGCTTCGGACCGCTATTACGGCCAGGCAAAACCCCGTCTGCCGGCGAACCAGCTTTGGCTTGACCTCGAATCGTTCGATAAACAACCGCTCCAAAAATCCCTCAGTGGCCTTGGCCTGGAATACCGTGTCGTTTCGCTCTACAGCCGCGACTCGGGCCGGCGCGAGGCCAAGCTGGCCTTCGATGTGGGCCAGGGCGCGCAGGACCTGGGATTCCGCAACGAACTGGACGTGCTGTTTCAATGCGCGCCGGCGCATCGGTTGCGTTTTCATGTCTGGATGAAAACAAAAGGCCCACAACCGCCATGTTTATTATTCGCGACCCTCAACAGCGGGTCTATCCGGCACAAGCCAAGCGCCTGGCCCCGGATTTCGCATTTCAACCCCAGGTGTACCGGGCCGACGGGGAAGAGGTCCGCTTGCCCGATGGCCAATACAACATCGAGTACTCGCGCGGGCCGGAGTACCTGGTTCGAACCCAGGCCCTGCGCATCGAGGGCGCCGACCTGAGACCGACATTCCAGCTCGAGCGTTGGATCGATCCATCGCGGTTGGGCTGGTGGTCGGGCGACCACCATATTCACGCCGCCGGCTGCGCCCATTACAGCCAGCCAACTGAAGGGGTGCTCCCAGCCGACATGTACCGGCATTGCCAGGGGGAGGACTTGAAAGTCGGCTGCAACTTGACCTGGGGCCCTTGCTTTGATTTCCAAAAGCAATTCTTTACCGGGAAAGACGATGCGGTCTCCCGGTATCCATACCTGCTGCATTATGATATCGAAGTCTCCGGGTTCGGCTCGCATGAGTCCGGGCACCTGGTGTTGCTCAATCTCAAGCAGGAAATCTATCCGGGGGGTAATTCCGACAAGCATTGGCCCACGCTGGGATTAAACACATTGAAATGGGCCAGAAAACAGGGAGCCGTTTGCGGCCCGGCGCACTCGGGCTGGGGCCTGGAAGTCCAGACCTCGGAGCTGCCCAATTACATTGTTCCGCCTTACAGCGGGATTGGGGCCAATGAGTACATTGTGGACGTGACCCACCTGGTGCCCGGGCCCGACGGTCACCTGGCGCCGGCGGTGGATTTCATGTCGCTGGTTGATACACCTTACGTCTGGGAGTTGAACATGTGGTATCACACCCTGAATGTCGGCTTTCGCACCCGGGTCAGCGGGGAGACCGATTTCCCCTGCATTTATTGGGACCGGGTTGGCTTGGGCCGGTCCTACGTGAAGCTGACCGGCAAGCTGATCTACAGCGCCTGGTGCGAGGGCATACGCCAGGGGCGCAATTACGTCAGCGACGGTCGGAGCCACCTGCTCGATTTCAAAATCAACGGCGTTGCCATGGGCGAAAAGGGCAGCCAGTTTGACCTGCAAACGCCCGCCATTGTGAACGTCACGGCCCGCGTCGCAGCGTTGCTGGACCCCCAGCCCAATCCCGATTTGCAAAAGCGTCCCTACAACGAGAAGCCCTACTGGGATATCGAACGGGCCCGCATTGGCAACACGCGCGAGGCGCCGCTCGAACTGGTTGTGAACGGATACCCTGTGGCCCGGCAAAACCTCGTTGCCGACGGCACCCTGAGGGACGTGCAATTTCAGACCCGCATTGAACGGAGCAGTTGGGTGGCGTTGCGGATTCTGCCCTCATCCCATACCAATCCCATTTTCGTGCTGGTGGGTGGAAGACCGATTCGCGCATCGAGGCGCAGCGCCCAATGGTGCCTCGACGGGGTGGACCGCTGTTGGTCCTAGAAGCGTCAGTTCATCAAACCGGATGAATTGGAGGAGGCGCAACAGGCTTATGAGCATGCCCGCCAGGCTTACAGGCGGTTGCTGGCTGAGTGCGAACAGGAGTCAAACGCTCCCGGGGAAAGCTCTGGCCAAGTCAAATAGAGGACCCATCGCAGCTCTTTCCTCTGCGCAATCCGTCCAGCCAATGGCACAAACTCATGACTGGATGTTCCCAGACCATGCGCGGACCGGCATAGCGCATTACGGCCTTGACCTGTTCACGGCGGGTGCGCTGGTAGCAATGTACGGGGCATCTCGCGCAAGTCGGCTTTTGTGCGCCAAACCGGCAACGTTCTAACCGCATTGTGGCGTAATCCAGCAGTCCCTGACATTCGGCGCATAGTGTTCCGTCCGGCTGATGATAGTCCCGGCAATGAATGTGGATCATCGTCTCCATCGTTTTCCATTCGCGGGTTGATCGTTTGCTCGCAAAATCGGCCATGGGTTTCCGGTCAGCGGAGGCAATGCCGGCCCGGAAGGCTGGTTGGGCGCTCGTATTCATGCTCTAACTCTCGCACGCCCTGCATTGGAGATATTTGATGCAGGTCAAGGTCCTGATGAATTGGTGTCGCAACGAAAAGCGCAACTTGGTGGCTTCGCCAGCAAAGTCGAACGCGGCACGGGCAGCGACTGGCTGATTTACCTTTGGCGCAAGGCTGCTTGAATGGGGCCATGTCGGTGCTGGCCGAATTCAAGAAAACAGCGATTATTAGCTCGTTGCGGACCTGTCAGCTTTTCGCGGGGCTGGCGCGGGCGGATTTGGAAAACATCGCGGAGGTCACGGTTGTGAAATCGCTCGACAAGGGCGAGTATCTCTTCCACGAAGGCGATCCGGCGCGCGGATTCTACGTCGTGCAACGCGGCGCCGTGAACGTCCATCGCGTCAGCGCCACCGGCAAGGAGCAGATCATCCACGTTTTTCGCACGGGCGATTCCTTTGCCGAAGTGGCCCTGGCCTCGGCCACCGGTTATCCAGCCGACGCGCGAGCCCTGGAGCCGACGCAGGTTTTGCTCGTGCAAAAGGAGGGCATTCTCGGCTTGCTCAGGCGCCAGCCGGAACTGGCGCTGCGGATGCTTGGCTCGATGAGCAGCCATTTGCGGGTGCTGGTGGGGCAGCTTGAAGACCTGGCATTAAAGGATGTCGAAACGCGTCTGGCAAACTGGCTCGTGAAGCGCTGCGCTGATCCGCTGGGCAAGACACCCGTGGCAATCGAATTGACGAGCGCCAAGCGTGTGCTGGCGGCGGAGCTCGGCACGGTCACCGAAACCTTCTCACGCACGCTCGCAAAGTTCCGTGGACAAAAGCTGATCGCAGTCAAAGGCAAAACCGTTACGGTGTTGTCGCCATCGAAATTGAACGCGTTGCTTCGGCATAACCTGGGCGAATAATGGAAACTGACGAATACCACGTCAATTATGTCAGGACCCGACTCCCGCGAAGCTGAAGGATTCGGAGAGATGTGCTAACCGCATTTCTCGCGGGCACGGACATCCAATGGACTAACCAATTGAGGAATTAATTGTTTTTGTACGCTGCGCCGTATGCCGCGTTCGAAGAAGGGTTCCCCAGCCGCTGCTCGCGAGGACGTCCACGTGGGTGATCGAATCATAGCAGTCGCCCAGAAAGACGGGCCGGCCGTTCCCGTGCACGTGGACAGGCTTGCACAAGCGGTTGCATTGATTCGAGGTCCTGCGGGAACCACCGTTCGTTTGACGATTGTTGCTCCTGGGGAGGATGACTCCCAGGCGCGGGTTGTGAGTTTTGTGCGCGGTGAACTGAAAACCACCCGCCCCGAGCCAGACTGACTTCACGAGTTGTGCGAAACGAAGAGCACGCTCACGGCGTGCGTGCGAGTTTCGGTTTAAGGGCAGACACTTGCGCGCTGCGTTCAGGCTTTTGAACCTTCTTGCCGGTCACAGCAGTGCCAACTGGCATCGGTTTTCTTTTTGTTTCTGCTGCCTCTGTGCGAATTCCTCGAGCATCTGCAAGTCGCATTTGATTGCGCTACGCTCAAATGCCGATATGCGTTGCGCGTATTTTGATTCGAGCCACGACATGAATTCGCTGGGTGTGCCCCAAAAGAACATTTCGAGCGCATTGCAAAGCTCGTCCGTTGAGCGGTCGCAGTGAAGCGCAGTCGTGCCCATGAAGTGTCCGTGCACCCACCCCGCCGGCAGGCCGGCCAGTGCGCGCGCGGGATTGAGAGCGAGCCAGAACAGTCGCACCAAAGCCCGGTGCAGGTGAACAGCGTTGCTGCCCAGCGGACCAATGCGTTGCCACCCCGGTTGGGGCGTTTCCACGACCGACATTTCCAACAGGGTGTGTCGCACCCGCCAAACCAGAAAGCGGGCCTTGCCGGGCCAGACACCGGCCCGGTTGAATTTTGGCTTGAGCGAGCGCAACAGATGGGCTTCGCGCGCCAAGGCCGGGGTTTCATTGGCACAAAACTGGAACTCGATCCGCATCACCTCGCGAAGCATTCGCAGATGGCGGCGGGGCATCCGGTCGGGGTTGGCGACTCGATAGTTGTTCAATCGCTGCCGGAGGTCTTTGGCCTTGCCGACGTAAACCACTTTCTCGGCGGCATCTTTCATCAGGTAAACCCCCGGCCGCCGGGGCGTTTTGCGAAAAAACTTCCGAACCAGCCGCTGTTCGAGCGGCCGCGCATCCGGGATGAGGAGCATTTGCGCCATCGGGGCACGCAAGGTTAGTCCAAACAATTGCTTTTGGAAAGCATCCGTCGCAGCCGCCGGAAAACTCTTGTAAAACCTAAGTCAAGCGGCCTGCTTTATAGAGGGCTCTATGAGGCAGGCCGTAGGCGTGCAGGCGGAGTGTTGGTTTCTCTTCCCACGGCGCTGGCCCTGGGCTGGTATAAGCGAGGCCTTTGGCCTCGGGGCACCCCTACGCGGTGCTCTCCTCGCGAGGAGGAAGGAGGAGCGAACTGCCCCCTGGACCGGGGGGCTTCAAAAATCTGTAATCGGTTAGTGACGGCGGGCGCTGCCGCCTAAAGGCGGCGTTCCGCGCGTCCGGAACGCCGGCTTCAGCCGGCAGCCCCGTAGTCGGTCACTGAGGCATTACAAAAAACTTTTAAATATCTATTGCATGTGGAATCGCGTTTGCTATATTCCCGGCTCCGTTTCACCCGGCTCGGGTGCGGACAGCATAACCTGCGGAACCGATAACTGGCCGCCCATCTGGGGGCAGGATTGATGGCTCCGCTCTCCAAGTAGCTGACTTGGGACCGTAACTGATTGGGATTTATGCCAGTAAAGACATTTAGACCGCTGACGCCATCTACGCGTTATATTGCGTATGCGGATTACAGCGACATAACAAAGACCAAACCTGAAAAGGAACTGGTCGAGACCCGCAAGCGCACCGGGGGGCGTAATGCCTACGGTCGCGTCACGGCTCGGGGTATTGGCGGGGGTCATAAGCAGAAGACGCGGTTGGTGGATTTCAAACGCAAGAAGCATGGCGTGGAAGCCACCGTGGCGGCGATCGAATATGACCCTGGCCGCACGGCGCGGCTGGCATTGCTGGAGTACAAAGATGGCGAGAAGGCGTATATCATCGCGCCCAATGGGCTGCAGGTGGGGGCTCGGCTAATGAGCGGCCCGACGGCTCCTCCGGACCTTGGCAATAGCCTGCCCCTGCGCTCGGTGCCGGTTGGAATGCCGATTCATAATATAGAGCTGACTCCCGGTCGGGGCGCCCAGATGGTCCGCACGGCAGGGGCCTCTGCAATGCTGATGTCCCGCGACGAAGGGTATGCGCAAATCCGGCTGCCTTCGGGAGAAATCCGCAGGTTCAATGAGAATTGCTACGCGACTATCGGCCAGGTAGGCAATACCGAGCACGAGAATGTGGTTTTGGGCAAAGCGGGCCGGTCACGGCACCGGGGAATCCGGCCAATTAACCGTGGGGTATCGCGCAACCCGGTGGATCACCCGAATGGGGGCGGGGCCGGCAAATCCAAGTCAGGCGGCGGCTGGCAGCAATTGACCTCACCTTGGGGGCTGTTGGCCAAGGGGTACCGCACGCGGGAAAAGAAGAAATACTCGAATCGCTTTATTCTGGTCCGCCGCGATGGCCGTCCGATGAAGAACGTGTGAACATTTTGTAATTATGGGACGCTCAATTAAAAAGGGCCCGTTTGTGGATGGGCATTTGCTGGAGAAAATCCAGAAGGCGAAGGACACGAAATCCAAAACGCCGATCAAGACCTGGTCGCGCCGGTCGATGATCACACCGGATTTCGTGGGCCTGACCTTCACCGTCCACAACGGCAAGATATTTAACCCGGTGTTTGTGACCGAAAACATGGTCGGCCACCGGCTGGGAGAGTTTTCTCCGACGCGGACGTTCAAGAAACACGGCGCCCACACGGCGAAGGCGGAAGCCAAGTAAAGCTTATGGAAGTCCAAGCCATCACCAAGAATGTGCGCATGTCGGCCCAAAAGATGCGCGAAGTGGTTCGCCAGATTCAGGGTTTGCCTGCCGCGCAAGCCCAGGCGGCCCTGGGGGTCACGCCTCGAAAAGGGGCGCGGTTGGTGGCCAAGACGCTCCAATCGGCCATTGCCAATGCCGAGGACCTCAAGACGCACCACAAGGATTACAGCGCGATGAAGACCGACCGGCTGGTCATCAAGGAAGCCCTGGCCCAAACGGCCTCGACCCTCCGGCGGTTCACCCCCAAAGCCCGCGGCTCGGCCGGTCCTATTCTCAAGCGCAATTGCCATATCAAAATCGTTTTGTCCGATGAATAAACTCCACCACCCCACTCCTCCATCGAGCCACGTTTGATATGGGACAGAAAACTAATCCAATCGGTCTGCGCATCGCGGTCAATCATGACTGGCGTTCCAAATGGTATGCGGGCAAAAAGGAATTCGGCAAACTCCTGACCGAGGACCGCGAGATTCGCGAGCTGCTGAAGAAGAAGCTCGAGAGCGCGTCGGTGCCCAAGATACTCATCGAGCGCGCGGCCAACCGGTGCCGCATAACGATTCTGACAGCTCGGCCAGGGATCGTCATTGGGCGGAAAGGTGCGGAGATCGACAAACTCAAGGAAGAGCTTAGCAAGATGACGGGCAAGGAGATTTACGTTGATATTATTGAAATCAAGCACCCCGAAACTGATGCCCAGCTCGTTGCTGAAAACGTCGCCCTCCAATTGGAGCGGCGCGTTTCGTTTCGGCGGGCGATGAAGAAGGCACTGCAGACGGCGAAGGATTTTGGGGCTGAGGGGATCAAGATACGTTGCGCGGGCCGTTTGGGCGGCGCGGAACTGGCCCGCGTCGAGCAATATCACTGGGGCCGGGTTCCGCTGCACACGTTGCGGGCGGATATCGACTACGGGTTTGCGGAGGCCCACACGGTCTATGGCAAGCTGGGGATTAAATGCTGGGTTTGCAAAGGCGAAGCCAAAGGCACCAAGCCTCTACCCGGCCAACCGCCGTCCGAATTTCCGCCACGGCCAGAACCGGTGGCCAGCTCGATTTGAGTAGAAGGAATTTTTTATGCCAATGATTCCCGAAAGAGTGAAGTACCGCAAGATGCACCGGGGCAGCCGGGCCGGGATAGCTTCGCGGGGCCAGACCGTGGCCTTTGGCGAGTATGGATTAATGGCGTTGCAACGCTGCTGGCTTGACACCAAGCAATTGGAGGCCGCCCGCGTCGCCATTGCCCGTAATATGAAGCGGCACGGCAAGATGTGGATTCGGGTTTTCCCACAAAAATCATACACCAAGAAGCCGCTGGAAACCCGGATGGGCAAAGGCAAAGGGCCCCTGGAATCCTGGGTGGCTGTGATACGGCCGGCAAACATTCTCTTCGAGGTGGATGGCGTTACCGAAGCGGTCGCGCGCGAGTCGCTCCGGTTGGCCGCTACGAAGCTGCCGATTAAAACCAAATTCATTTCCCGCCATCGCATCGGCTAAAGTCATGAAGAAATCCCAGAGAAAAGAGATTCAGGAAAAAACGTTCGAGGAATTGCTGGCGGATGGCAGGAACCTTCGCCAGGAGCTTTTCAACCTGCGTTTGCAGCAGGCCAGCGCGCAATTGGAAAAGCCGGCGCGCCTGCACACCTTGCGCCGCGACATCGCCCGCATCGAAACCCGCCTCTCGGCTTTGCGCAGAAAGGCCGCCTAACCATTTTCTATGTCTGAAACTATTGACACCCCGACAGCAGCGGCAGCGGCTCCGAGTTCGCGAGCCCAGCGCAAAGAGCGCGTGGGCAAGGTCATCTCAAACAAGATGACCAAAACCATCATCGTGCGCGTCGAGCGCCGGTTTCCCCATCCCAAGTACAAGAAAGTGGTGACCGGTTACAAGAAATTCTATGCCCACGACGAGAAGGGCGAGGCCAAAGTTGGGGATCGGGTGCGAATCGAGGAGACCCGCCCGCTGTCCAAGACGAAACGCTGGCGCCTGGTGGAGGTTGTCGAACGCGCGATTCAAATCGCCCCCATCGCCGCCTGATGATCGTTCCGATTGCTTACTGATTTATGTTACAGATTCGCTCGATTTTAGATGTGGCTGACAATACCGGCGCTAAACGCGCGGCAGCCATTGGTGTGCTGGGCCGCAACCAGCGCTATGCCCATATCGGCGACATCATCAAAGCTCATATCAAGGAAGCCACCCCGGATGGCACCGTCAAAAAGGGCGAAGTGGTGGATGCGGTGGTGGTGCGCACCCGCCAGGCCATCCGGCGCAATGACGGGTCGTACCTGCGATTCGACAGCAACGCCATTGTGATTATCGACAAGGAATTAAACCCGCGCGGGACCCGCATTTTCGGACCGGTCGCCCGGGAATTGCGGGACAAGAAATTTATGAAGATCGTTTCGCTGGCGCCGGAGGTTATCTAATTATGTCCAGAGTCAAGAAAAGCGATAATGTGGTGGTCATTGCCGGGGCCGACAAGGGCAAGCGCGGCCGGGTGCTGGCGGTGCTGTCTAAAGAGCAGCGGGTCATTGTCGAAGGGATTCACATGATCAAACGGCACATGCGCAAGAGCCAGCAATATCCCAATGGACAGATTGTCGAGCGGGAAGGCACTTTGCACATCTCCAACGTCATGAAGGCGGAAGCGTTCGATGCCCGGGCCGCCAAGCACGGGGCAGCGGCGCCTGACCAGGCATGACACTGAAGTAAAAATGAAAGCGCGTTTATATCAGAAATACCTCTCCGAGGTCGTGCCGGCCTTGAAGGAAAAGCACAAGTATGCCAATCCGCATCAAGTCCCGCGCATGCAGAAGATCGTCGTTAACATGGGGGTGAGCGCCTCGCTGGAAAAGAGCGCTCTGGATGACGCTGCCAAGGACCTGTCCCTCATTACCGGGCGCAAGGCCGCCATCAGCAAGTCGCGCCATAGCATTGCCAATTTCAAGCTCCGTGAGGGTCAACCCATCGGCTGCCACGTCACTCTTCGACGCGATGTGATGTATGAATTCTTTGACCGCCTCATTGCGACCGCGCTGCCCCGGATTCGCGACTTCCGCGGCCTGTCCCCGCGGTCTTTTGACGGGCGTGGCAATTATTCGCTGGGCGTGGGCGACCAGACAATTTTCCCCGAAATCGAGTTGGACAAGATTAAGCGGCAGCAGGGGATGGACATCACCATCGTCACCAGTGCCCGCACGAATGAAGAGGCGCTGGACCTTTTGAAGTTAATGGGCATGCCCTTCGCCGAGATTAAGGCCAAGGAACCCGCCAAGGAAACACCGCAGGAAATCAAAGCGTAACTCGTCGCGATTTATATTTAAATTATGGCTAAAGTCTCCTGGATCGAACGGAACAAGAAGAAGGCCGCAACGGTAAAGAAATATGCCGCGTTGCGCGCGGAATTAAAGGCCAAGAAGGACTACGCAGCTTTGTCCAAGCTGCCGCGGAATGCCAGCCCGTCGCGTGTGGTGAATCGCTGCTCGATGAGCGGGCGGCGTCATGGGTACCTGCGCAAGTTCGGTTGCTCGCGTATGACGTTCCGTGAAGCGGCGCTGTCGGGTCTAATCCCGGGCGTCACGAAAGCCAGTTGGTAATGAGCGCGCATATCCCTTTCCTTTGTTCTTAACGTTTTAAAGAATAATTTTTGTGAACGACCCGATTTCCGATATGCTCACCCGCATCCGCAACGCCAACCGAGCGTTGCTGCCGATGGTGGATGTGCCGCACTCCCGAATGAAAGAGAGCCTTGCCGGCATTCTCAAACGCGAAGGTTACATCAACGACTTTGCCGTCGAGGGCCAGCTACCCAAGACCATCAAGCTGCGCCTGAAGTACCAGGGCAAAAAGAGCGTGATCGAAGGACTGCGCCGCATCAGCACCCCCGGGCTGCGCCGCTATGTGGGCTCCACTGAAATTCCCCGTGTGCGCGGGGGCTTGGGAGTCGCGGTGCTCTCGACTTCCGAGGGAGTCATGACCGGCCTGCAGGCGCGCAAGAAGAACCTCGGGGGCGAGCTGCTCTGTTACGTTTGGTAATTGCCTGATATGCCCATTGCACTTTTAAAGAATTTATGTCCCGTATAGGAAACCAACCCATTCCCATCCCGCCCAAAGTGAAGGTGGAAGTCAAAGGCCAGCAGGTTTTTGTTGAAGGCCCAAAGGGCAAACTCAACTGGCAACTTCCCCGGCGCACCAGCATTAAAATGGATAATGGCCGGCTGTTGGTCAGCCGCCAGGGTGATGATGACGCAGTCAAGGCCCTGCACGGGCTGAGCCGCGCGCTGGTCAACAACATGGTGCGCGGGGTTAGCGAAGGTTTTGTTAAGAAGCTCGAAATCCAGGGAGTTGGATTTAAGGCGGCGGTGCAGGGCAAAATGGTCAATATGAGCCTGGGCTACTCGCACCCAATTAATTACGCGATTCCCGATCAGATCAAGGTGACCGTCGAGGAAAACACGAAACTGACCATCGAGGGGCCGGACCGGCAGATGGTAGGACAGGTGGCCTCCGAGTTGCGCAGCTTCTATCCGCCCGAGCCCTACAAAGGCAAAGGGGTGCGCTACGTGGGCGAGCACGTAACTCGCAAGGAAGGCAAGACGGTTCAATAGGATGCAAGATGAGAACTGAACAGAAACAACGGCTGGCTCTTAAGCGGCGCTGGCGCATTCGCAAGAAGCTCAGTGGCACAAAAGAGCGTCCTCGGATGAGCGTGTGTTTCACGCAAAAGAACATCCACGTGCAGTTCATCGATGACCAGGCCGGCGTGACGCTGGCGGCAGCCTCCACAACGGGCAAAGCCACTCCCGACCGGGAGAAGCTCGCGGCCAATTCTCGCAGCGCCAAGACTCTCGGCGCTTTGGCCGCCCAGGCGGCCCTGGGCAAAGGCATCAAAGAAGTTATTTTCGACCGCGGTAGCGCCCGCTATCATGGCAAGGTTAAGGCCTTGGCCGATGCGGCGCGGGAGGCCGGGCTGAAGTTTTAACCGAAAACCGGACAAGAAATTATAATTGTGGCTGAACCAACAAAAATCGAAACCGACGATAAAGTCGAAACCGTAAAACCATCGGCCGAACCACGCGCCGAGCACCGCGGTCCGCGCGGGGGTTTCCGCGGGCGCCGCAACCGGCCTGCGCAAGAGCAGTCTGAGTTTGGGGAAGGCCAGGAACAAGAGCTAATCGAAAAGGTGGTTTTCATTAACCGCTCCGCAAAAGTGGTTAAAGGGGGACGGCGTTTTAACTTCAGCGCCCTGGTCGTGGTAGGGGATAAGCGGGGGCGTGTTGGTGTAGGTTTGGGCAAGGCGGGTGAAGTGGCCGATGCCATCCGGAAAGGTGGCGAGTTGGCAAGGGCTCAGATGGTGAGCGTCTCCCTGAAGGATGCTACGTTGCCGCACGAGGTTTTCTCTCACTATTGCGGGGCCAAGGTGCTCCTCAGGCCGGCTTCGCCTGGCACCGGCATTATCGCGGGCAAAACGGTCCGAGCGGTCCTTGAATCGGCTGGAGTTAAAGACGTCCTTAGCAAATCGCTCGGCTCGAAGAATGCCGCCAACGTGGTCAAAGCCACTCTGCAAGCCCTCCTGAGTCTCAGGCTGCGCGAGGATATTTATCGGGGGCGCGGATTACAGATTAAGAAAGTCGAAAGCCTTAAACCGCCCGAGGCTCTCCCGGCTGAGGCGGCTCAGGCGCCTGCTCCGAGCCCAACGGCTGGATAAACCACCCGATTTTATGCGATTACACGATCTCAAACCCCGTCCCGGCTCCAAGCACCGTCGCAAGCGCCTTGGGCAGGGCGAATCCAGCGGCCACGGCAAAACCAGCGGGCGCGGTGGGAAAGGGCAGACGGCCCGTTCCGGCAGCTCGATCCGCATCGGTTTTGAAGGCGGTCAGATGCCGCTGATTCGGCGCATCCCCAAGCGCGGCTTTAATAATATCCGCCATGAAACTCGTTATCTGGCTGTGAATATTGAATCCCTCAACCGGTTCGAGGACGGCGCACGAGTCGATGAAGCGCTCCTGCGCAAGGCGGGCCTTGCCAATGGGCCGGGCCTTGTGCAAGGCATTAAGATTCTGGGTGACGGGGAACTCACGCGCAAACTGAACGTCACCGCCCATGCTTTTAGCGCCTCGGCCAAGGCCAAAATTGAGGCAAAAGGGGGCACGTGCGAGATAGCGGCAAAGACTCCTGTGATTTCGTCATAAGCCTTTGATTGATTCGACATGTTAGCCGCCATTGCCAATACATTCAGTAATTGTTTTAAAATCCCCGAGCTCAAGTCCCGGATTCTTTTCACGCTGCTCCTTCTAGGCATCTGCCGCCTTGAGGCCTGGATTACAATCCCGGGCCTGGACGGCGGCAAGCTGGCGCAGTTCTTCAGTAAGCACCAGCAGACGGGGGCGTCGGTGCTGGGTATGTACAGCCTGTTCACGGGAGGCGCCATGGAACATTGCGCGGTGGGTGCCCTGGGCATCATGCCGTATATCAGCGCGACGATTATCATCCAATTACTCACGGCGGTCGTCCCGCAATGGAGCAAGATGTCCCGGGAAGAAGGCGGTCGAACCAAGATCGTTCAGTATGGCCGGTACGGGACGGTGGCCCTTTGTCTCGGCCAGGGCCTGTTCATGGCTTTCGGCTGGGAACACCCCGAGAAAATCTTCGGAGCGGGTATTGGGCAGTTGGTGCTCTATAGCGCGTCGCATTTGTGGTGGTATCGGATTCAAACGACCATTATTTTGACGACGGGGACGATGCTGTTAATGTGGTTTGGGGAGCAGATCACGGATCGCGGTATTGGAAATGGAGTTTCGCTTGTCATCACCATCGGCATCCTGGCTCGGCTGCCCCAAGCCATCGTTGCCCTGAAAGACATGTTTGCCCCGCCCGGCGGCGGGGAAGCTCAGTTTAATTTCGGACATGCCATCGCGCTGGTCTTGCTGCTGGCCGGAGTCATTGCCGGAGTCATCGCCATTACTCAGGCCGAACGCAAGGTCCCCGTCCAATACGCGCAACGCGCAGTGGGGCGCAAAATTTACCAGGGCACAACCTCGTTCATGCCCCTGCGCGTCAATTACGCCGGCGTGATGCCGATCATCTTTGCGCAGGCCATCCTGATGTTTCCCCAGAAAATTTTCCTGTTCGCCGGGGAGACATTCAATAGCAGCCATAACCTTGGAGTGAAATGGCTCGCGGATATCAGCATTCGCCTGGCGCGATTGCTGGCCGAGCGCTCCTTTTTTTATCTCCTGATCTATTCTCTGATGATCCTGTTTTTCTCCTATTTCTGGGTGGCCACGCAGTTTAACGAACTGCAAATAGCGGATGATTTGAAGAAAAACGGCGGCTATATCCCCGGAGTGCGGCCCGGGCAGGCCACCAGCGATTACCTGCACAATTCGATGAGCCGGATAACCCTGGCCGGTGCTGTGTTTTTGACCGTGATCGCTGTCATCCCGTTATTGCTGTATAACGAGCTAAACATCCCGTACGCGGTCGCTACCTTTTTTGGCGGCACCAGCATGCTCATCCTGGTCGGGGTGCTTCTCGACACCATGCGCCAGATGGAAACGCACCTGCTCATGCGCCATTATGACGGCTTTTTGAAGAAAGGGCGGCTCCGCGGCCGATTCATGTGAGAACCTCTCAAAGTGAGATGTCGCGCAGCGTTCCGGTTGAGCAATGGCCTCAAAACCGATGATCCTCATTAAGAGTGAACGGGATTTGGAAGCCATGCGCCCCGCCTGTGCTGTGGCCAGCACGGTGTTAAACGAGGTGGGCGCTTTCATTCAACCGGGTGTCACAACGCTACAGGTCGATCAGTTCGCTGCTGAGCGGATGAAGCATTATGGCGCCAAGAGCGCTTTCTTAGGTTACCGCAAGTTTCCCCGTCACGCGTGTATCTCGGTGAATGAACAGGTTGTGCATGGCTTGGCCGGACAACGGCAGTTGAGCTTTGGAGACATTGTCAGCCTGGACATCGGTGTCGTTTACAATGGATTTATTGGAGATACCGCTCGAACAGTGCCAGTGGGTGGATGTGGCATATTGGCGCAGAAACTGATGGACGTGACCGAAAAGGCCCTTTATGAGGGGATTGCGCAAGCCGTGCCTGGAAACCGTGTGGTGGATATTTCGAGCGCCATACAGAAGTATGTGGAAACCAACGGCTTCAGCGTAGTTCGCGAATTCGTCGGCCACGGCGTCGGTCGCTCGATGCACGAAGAACCGCAGGTGCCCAATTTCGTGGACGGCAAGTCCTCGCCGAAACTGCGGCCAGGGATGACCATAGCCATCGAACCGATGGTCAATGCGGGGCTGCCCGCGGTAAAAATATTGAATGATGGCTGGACAGTCGTCAGCCAAGATGGTTCATTATCCGCCCATTTTGAGCACACGGTGCTCATCACGGAGGCGGAACCGGAGATTCTGACATGGCCCGAACAGATGCCATCAAGGTTGAAGGTATAGTGTTGGAAGCTTTGCCCAACCGGACGTATCGAGTCGAGTTGGCCAATGGCCATCGGCTGCTTGCGTTTGTCGCCGGCAAGGCGCGAGCGGGCTTTGTCTCTTTGGACGCCGGCGACAAGGTCAGCTTGGAATTATCGGCTTATGATTTGTCGCATGGTCGAATAGTAGCAGAAACGAATCAAGATTATGAAAGTTCGCGCATCCGTTAAGAAGCTTTGCGAGAATTGCAAAATTGTGCGCCGCAAAGGCGTCATCCGTGTCATTTGCACTAACGCCCGGCACAAGCAGCGCCAGGGCTGATTGAACTGAATTCCGTAATTACATAAAAGAATATGGCTCGCATCATTGGAGTAGAGGTCCCGCCCAACAAGCGCATCGATGTCGCGTTGCGCTACATCTATGGCATCGGAACCAGCAACTCGAAGGTTATCCTGGCCAAGGCCAAAATCGACCCCGCAATCCGCGCCAAGGACCTCACGGAACAACAGCTCTCCCAAATCGTGCACGCGATTCAAGATGGCAAATATATCATCGAAGGCGACCTGCGCCGCGAGATCGGCATGAATCTAAAACGCCTCCAGGGCATCAAAAGTTACCGCGGCATCCGGCATCTGCGCGGTTTGCCCGTGCGCGGCCAGCGGACCCAAACCAATGCGCGCACCCGCAAAGGGCCGCGCAAAACAGTGGGAGTTGTTCGCAACCCTGCTGCCAAGACCGGTATCCACTAAGGTCTTTTGTTTATGGCTGACGAACCCAAAAAGAAACAAACCCCAAAGAAGGAAGCGAAGCCCGAAGGCGCCGATGAAAAAGGCGCTGCCAAACCTGCGGCTGAAGGCCAGGCCCCTAAAGCGCCTAAAAAGGCCGCGGCTGCTGCCGGTGCTTCTCAGGAAACTGCCACGCCTGCTGCGCCGGGCGTTGAAGCCCCCAAAGCCGCAGAAGGTGCTGCGACGCCAGTTGCCGGGGCCGCCCCGACTGCGGCTGAGTTGCTCGCTGATGAAATGGCGGGGAAAAAGATCGTCAAGGCCAAAGGCGCTAAGAATATCCTCAGCGGGGTGGCCAATATCCTGGCCACATTCAATAATACGCTGGTCAGCATTACCGATATGCAAGGCCATGTCATCGGCTGGTCCAGCGCCGGGCGTGTCGGATTCAAGGGTTCACGCAAGAGCACCGCTTATGCTGCCCAGCAGGTGGCCCAGGACGCCGCCCGCCAGGCGATGGCTCACGGGATGAAGGAGATCGAGGTGCGGGTTAAAGGGCCGGGCTCGGGCCGTGAATCGGCCATTCGCGCTCTTCAGGCAATCGGGCTCGAAATCACCACCATCAAGGACGTGACTCCCGTTCCTCATAATGGCTGCCGCCCGCGCAAGAAGCGTCGGGTGTAGCCCCTTAACCCTTTATTGGCATTTTTAAATTATGGCACGTTATACAGGTCCCCGCGTTCGAATTAGCCGCCGATTTGGCATCCCCATCTTCGGCCCGACCAAGTATCTCGAGCGCCGCAATTACGGCCCGGGAGTGCATGGGCCCAAGTCGCGCCGCAAACATACCGATTACGGCCTGGGCTTAATTGAGAAGCAGAAGCTGCGCTATTATTACGGGCTGCTGGAGCGGCAGTTTCGCGGGGTTTATGAACGGGCCCTCAAACGCCGCGGCGTCACCGGCGAGCAGATGCTCCAGATTCTCGAGACCCGCCTGGATAACGTTTGCTATCATCTGGGCTTTGCCAATACTCGGGCTGCAGCCCGCCAGTTGGTCTCTCACGGCCATGTCCGGGTCAACGGACGGAAGGTCAATATCCCTTCTTACGGCTTAAAGGTGAACGATACGATTGACATCAAGAATTCCAATGCCGCTCGTCAATTGGCCACAAAGAACCTCGAAATTGCCGCCAGCCGCGCTGTGCCCGATTGGCTGACGCTCGATAAGGAGGCCCTCAAAGGGGTGGTGATGCGTATCCCGACCCGCGACGAAATCCAACCTATCGCCAACGAGCAGGCTGTGGTAGAATTTTATTCCCGCTAGTTTAACAGTAAAAACAAACAATTATACGGGTTGGACCGCTTGGGAATAGCGGGCCGGCCAGATTAAAATTGTGAAAGGAAAGTTATGCCAGTACGTTTAGGACGGTTCGAAATGCCCAAGCGGTTGACCAAGGAAGACACGACCGCGACGGAAACCTACGCCAAATTCATTGCCGAGCCATTTGAAACCGGTTACGGCCATACGGTGGGCAACTCGCTGCGGCGGGTGCTGCTCTCTTCGTTGGAAGGGGCCGCCATCAGCTCGATCAAAGTTGATGGCGCCATGCACGAATTTGCCACCATCGAGGGCGTTGTTGAAGATGTCACCGATATCGTGCTCAATTTGAAAAAGGTGCTCTTCCGTTCGCATAGCCGCGATCCGCAGACCTTGATGCTTTCGGTCAATAAAGAGGGTGAAGTGACCGCTGCCGACATCCAGCTCAACCAGAACCTCGAACTGGTCAACCCCAGCCAGCACATCTGCACTTTGGACAAGAAGAAAAAGTTTGAGATGGAGCTCGAAATCAAAGTCGGACGCGGCTTTCTGCCTGGGGATGAAAACAAAAAGCCTAACCAGGCCATCGGCGTCGTCGCGATTGACTCGCTTTTTTCACCGGTGACACGCGTCCGCTACGCCGTCGAAAACGCCCGCGTCGGGCAGCGCACGGATTATGATCGGCTGCTGCTGGAGATTTGGACCGACGGGCGCATCTCGCCCGATGACGCGTTGACGCAAGCCTCTGCCATCCTGCAGCATCATCTCGATGTATTCGTTGGGTATGATAAGAACGCCGTCGAATTCGAAGAGGTGGTCGATAAACAGGACGAAGAGAAGACCAAACTCAAGAAACTGCTCAATATGAGCGTAAACGAAATCGAGTTGAGCGTCCGGGCAGCCAATTGTTTGAACAACGCCAATATCACAACGGTTGGCCAGTTAGCGATGAAGAGCGAGCAGGAAATGCTGAAGTATCGTAACTTCGGCAAGAAATCGCTCAATGAAATAAAAGAGAAACTGGCGGCGTTGGGTCTGACCCTGGGCATGGCCTTCGAGCCCGACCTGCTCGAAGCGCCCAAAGAAGAGATCACCACCATCACGCGATAATCAATAGCTGCTTGGGCGCCTATCCCGTCCGGGCCATGCCCAATCTGCGCCACTTATTATGCGACACCTAAAGCGAACCGCCAAGCTGGGCCGCACCGGCCAGCATCGCAACGCGATGCTTGCCAACCTGGTTTGCAGCCTCATCAAACATAAACGGGTCACCACCACTTTGGCCAAGGCCAAAGCAGCGCGCTCGGTGGCCGAAAAGATGGTCACCTTGGGCAAAAAGGGCACTCTGCATGACCGCCGCCTGGCTGCTGCACGATTGCACCAGGAGGACGTGGTCAAAATCCTCTTCAACGAAATCGCTCCGTTCCAAAAGGAGCGCCATGGCGGTTATACACGGATTGTGAAACTGGGCCAGCGCCAAGGCGATGCCGGGCATCTCGCTATCCTTGAATGGGTCGATATGCCCGTTACTCCCGCTGAGCCTCAGGAAAGCAAACCGGCGGAAGAAACCAAACCGGTAGCCGAAACCCAACCTGCGCAAGAGGGCAAAGCGCCTGCCGAGGCCAAGGAAGAACCAAAGCAGGCATCCGCCACCCCAGCTTCGGCCTGAGGCTGAGCCACTGCCGCTCTTCGTCCTCCTCCTCGTGGTCGTCCTCGTTCTCGAAAGCCCTGAAAAATCGAGGACGAAGGACGAGAACGAGAACGAAGAGGAGAGGGAGCCGTCCATTTTCAAACATCCTTTAATTTCTTTCTAATCCTCCGGCAAGGCTTTCCCCTTGGTCTCGGGCGCCCATATCAGCGCGACCATGCCGACAATGAAAACCAGCGAAAGAAGCGTCGCCGCGCGGCGGAACGGTTCGTTGATGTGATGCTCGTGCAGCAGGCCATTGAGATACATGAGCATCGGCGGAAAGGCCGCCGCCAGGTACCGCACCGTGTTGTAACAGAAACTCACGCCGGTGCCCCGCAGGCGGGTCGGGAATAATTCCGGGAAATAAATCGAATAGCCTCCAAACACGGATAGTTGGGCAAAGCCCATGATGGGGAGCATCCAGTAGGCATCGCTTCCGCTACGCAGGTTGTTAAAGACGAACACCGTCGTGACCAGGCAAAGGGCGAAGGCGCCGAGAAAGGCGATCCGCCGTCCGGCGTAGGTAGCCGCCAAGGTAAAGGTGAGCATGCCGAGGAAGGCCCCGACATCCTGCAATGTCAAGCCACATCCGCGCACCACATCCACCACTCGTTGAGGTTCGCCCCGGAGCGCTGTTGAAATCAGTTCCGGCGAGAAGAAACCGATTCCCCACAGGCCCGCCATGCCGGCCAGGCCCAGCGCGATGCCCACCAGGGTGTTGCGGCGCCACACAGGGTGGCGAAAGAGATCGAAGATCGAGCCTACTCTCTTGGAATGGTCTCCGGACTCTTTGGCGCGGCGCTTGGCCTCCAGCCAGGGCTCCGGCTCGTGCAGCAGCAGTGCGATTGGCGCCAGCAACAGGATCGGCACGGCCCCGGCAAAAAAGATGAATCGCCAGCCCGCGTAACCGTGATAAAAATCCTTCTGACCAGGTTGAATCCAGACGCTCATGAGAGAACCCAAAATATTGCCGAAAGCGGAGAGGGCTTGCATGGCGCCGAGGGCCAGGGCGCGGACACGGCTTGGAATGCTCTCAGCCACGAGGGTGGTGGCGGCGCCGAACATCCCGCCGATGCCCAGGCCACCCAGAAAACGGTAAGCTAGGAATTCCGAGCCAGTCCGGGCCAAGCCGGTCAAACCTGAAAAGAGGGTGTAGGCCACCAGAGTAGCCATCATGGTTTTGACTCGGCCCAAGCGATCGCTCATTGAGCCGAAAAGGATGCCACCGGTGGCCCAACCGATCATCATGACAGCCGTTGCCCAGCCGCCCCAGGATTTGACCAAGGCATCGGTTGCGCCACTGCCGAGCAACTCTCTCAGGGCAGGCTCGCGCGACAACACAAACACCCTCTGGCCCATGCAGTCGAAGAGCCAGCCACAGGCGGCCAGGCCCAGAACGAGCCAGTGATAGGAGGTCAACCCGGAAGACTTTAAGGGCGGAGAAGCCGGCGTGCCGGATTCTGACGCCTTTGTAAGCGGAGAAGGCATTGTTAAGATGATTGCCAGCCCGGGCTGAGTGTCAAGGCCAAGGCGCGAGCGTTGTGTAACGCAAAGGTGGAGATAGGGTCGGCGCGGAGAGGAGGCTCCACTCGCTGCACCCCGCCAATGAAAGTCTTTAAGCGCAACCAGCGAACAGGCCCCTCTCCCTAGCCCTCTGGCCGCAGAATGGGAGAGGGGAACCTGGCAGCGGCCCCACCCTCGACTTAGGATTCCAGCGCCTGCCGCTATCAAAATTGGGCTTCTCAATTCGCAATGCATTCGGCAAGGTGCGGGAAGAACTTATGCGTATTCTCATCGCGACGGTCACAGCCGGGGCAGGGCACTTGGCAGCGGCGGCGGCGTTGGATGAGGCCTGGCGCGCCGCGCGCCCGGAAGACGTGGTCGAGCAGATTGACCTGGTGAAGTTCTTTTCTCCGCTGCATCGCAAGATAGTTTCGGACGGGTATGTGAAGCTGGTTGCGCATGCGCCCGAGTTGTGGGGCATGATGTTCGGCAAAACCGACGACCCCGAGGTCGCTCGCCGGCTCAATCGGTTGAAGCGCATTTTTCCGAGCAATTCGCGGGCGAAGTTCGCGCGGCATGTCGAGAAGTTTAGGCCCGACATCGCGCTGTGCGCCCATTACCTGCCGCTCGAAACCTTGAGTGAATTGCGCCGGAAAAAGAATGGGCTGCGCCCGCTGGCGGTGAGCGTGGTCACCGATTTCGAGGCGCACGCGCTGTGGATGGACGCATGCGTCGATTTGTATTGTGTTGCGGCTGAACACACCAAAGCCCGGCTGGTGGCCCGAGGCGCGCCTGCCGGGGATGTCGTGGTGACGGGCATTCCCATCTCGGCCAAGTTCTCCGCCAAGCCGGATGCCAAAGGGGCGCGCAAAGCTTTTGGTCTTCGCGATGATCAGCCGGTGTTGCTGGTGTTGAGCGGCGGGTTTGGCATGGGACCGGTGGGGGAGATTCTTAAAGCGCTGGATAAAGTCGAGGCGTTGTTCCAAACGGTGGTCGTTGCGGGGCGCAATGAGGAATTGCGGCGTGAGCTGGCGGCGCAGGACCGCCGGCATCCGACGCGTGTGCTTGGTTTTGCTTCGAATATGCACGAACTCATGGCCGCTGCGGACCTCATCATTTCCAAACCCGGCGGGCTCACCACATCCGAGGTGCTGGCGTTGGGCAAGCCGCTGTTTATTATCAACCCCATCCCGGGGCAGGAGGCGGCCAACAGCGATTTCCTTCTCGAACGCGGCGCGGCGGCAAAGGCCAATCGCGTCGATGATTTGCCGTATCGCATCGAGCAGTTGCTGGGAACGAAGAAGCTCAGCGAGATGGGGCGCGCAGCCAAAGCCCTGGGTCGGCCAAATGCCGCGCGCGACATCTGCAAGGAAGCGGTCCTTAGGCGAGTTGTTGTTGCTGCGTAGCAATAGGAGCCAAACGGATGCCGCCGCAAATTCCGTTGTTTCGCAGCCGTTACGCCCTGGCGATGCTGGGAGGATTGGTGCTGACGTCCGCCTTCCCCAACATCGGGGTTGCCGGCATGGCCTGGATCGGCCCTGGCATTCTCGCAGGCGCCGCGTTGGGCAAAAGCGGTGGTGAGCGGTTTCGGATTGGATATGCCGGGGCGCTGGTTCATTACCTGTCGATTCTTTATTGGGTGTTGTTAATCCCGTATCGCTGGCACGGGCTGCCTCTGGCGCCTGCGGCCGGATGGCTTGCAATGAGCGGTGTGTTGGCGTTGTTCCCGGCGACGTGGGTTGCGCTGGTAGCTGCAGTCCACCGGGGCGCGCCCAAGGCCCCTTCAGAACCGCTGGCCCAATCCCTTTTCGGGACCAGCGACGCACAGGACTTGCGAGGCGTCCTGGCGCGCGGTTGGGCGAGGCGCATGTGTTGGGCGCTTGGGGGCGCCGCCAGTTGGGTTGCGTTCGAGATGGTCCTGGCGCGGTTTCTTGGGGGATTTCCGTGGAACCTGCTTGGGGTGTCGCAGTACCGGATGGCGCCGCTCATTCAGATGTCGTCAATTACCGGGGTGTATGGTGTCTCCTTTCTGGTTGCCTGGGGTTCCCTCTCGCTGCTCTCGGCGGCGCTGATGGTCATCCGGCGGCCAACAGCGCGCTCGGTGTGGGTTGGCGAAGTGCTTCTGCCGCTGCTGGTGGTGGCGGTAGTGTTCAACCTGGGCACGCGGCATCTGCGCAGCCAGCCCGCCGCCGAGCACGCGCTGAAAGTGGCCCTGGTGCAGCCGAGCATTCCCCAAACGGTGATCTGGAATGCCAGCGACGACACGAACCGGTTTCGGCATGTCCTCGAGCTTTCTGAAGCGGCGCTGACCAACCGGCCCGACCTCCTCGTGTGGCCCGAGTCGGCGGTTCCTGAAATGATTCGTTATGATCAGGCCACCTTCGACGCCATCACCGGCCTGGCCCACCGGCATCATGTCTGGATCATTCTCGGGTCCGACGATGCCGAGCCGCGCCGGAACGCCGTGCAACGCGAGGAGAATTATTTTAACAGCAGCTTCCTGGTGAGCCCGGAGGGGCAACTGCGCGAGCGCTACATCAAACGGAACCTGGTGATGTTTGGCGAGTATGTGCCGTTTCAACATTGGCTGCCGTTCCTCAAGTATTTCACGCCTATCCAGGGCGGGTTTACGCCGGGGACTCGCCCCGTTCCTTTTGAGCTGCGCGACCTGGGCGTGAGGACGTCGGTGCTGATTTGTTATGAAGACACTTTCCCGCAGCTTGGGCGCGACAGCACGGGGCCGGACACGGATTTCCTGGTCAATATTACCAATGACGGCTGGTTCGACGAGGGGGCCGAGCAGTGGCAGCACGCAACGACGGCCCTGTTTCGCGCGGTTGAAAACCACGTGCCGCTGCTCCGTTGCTGCAACAACGGCCTGACCTGCTGGATTGATAGCGATGGCCGGCTGCGGGACATTTTTCGGGATGACCATGGGACGATTTACGGGCCGGGGTTCATGACGATCGAGGTGCCGCTGGCGCCGCCGGGGACGGCGCGCACCCTGACGTTCTATACCCGAAACGGGGACGTATTCGGCTGGATTTGTGTGGGGATATGCGGGTTGATGATTTTGGGGAGATGGGCGCGGAGGGGGTAGCGGCAAAAGAGCCTCCTGGCGTCGGCTGCTACGGGTTCTGTCATCCTTTGCCGGCGGCGGCGCGGAGCCAGTTCTGGGCCATCAGCGCGCCGCCGTCGTTGCTGGGGTGGACGCCGTCCTTGGACCAGCGCTCGGGCGGGGCGTATTTGACGGCCTGGTCGAACATCGCCTGGAACGGGATGAACGTGGCGTGATAGGCCCGGGCCACCCGCGCGGCTGCGGCGCGGTATTCATCAAACAGCGGAAACCACTTGTCATTGACGGCGCCGCAGCGGAGGACAAAAGGCTCGCAAATGACGAGCTTGAGTTTGGGCAAGGCTTTGCGGGTGCGTTCGAGCAGGGCGCGGTAATCGCGTTCGTAAATCTCGACTGTGCCGTTGTATTTTCCATCGATGGTGTGCCAGAGGTCATTGACTCCAATCAGGATGCTGAGCAGGTTCGGTTTGAGGTCGAGGCAATCGGCCTGCCAGCGGTCGGCGAGTTGAAAGACCTTATTGCCGCTGACGCCGCGATTGTAAATCTTGAGGTTTGCTTGGGGATGATCGACCAGCAAGCCCGCTGCCACCAGCCAGGCATAGCCCGTGCCCAAAGCGGGCTGGCTATTGGCTTCCTGGGCGTGTTCCCGGCTGCGGCCAAAATCCGTGATCGAATCGCCTTGGAACAGGATGATGTCCCCGGGCCGCACGAGGGAATGAGCGGCTGGGGGCCAGGCTTGGGCGGACTCGGCGTAAGACTCCCCTGGAAACCCGGCCACGCCGGCCAGGCCCAGAGCGGCGCCTGAGGTTTTGAGAAAGCTGCGCCGGGTGAACGGGCGGTTGGGCTGGTTCATGTTCATAGGTTGATTTCAGTAAGGCAAAACGGGTTCAAAGGCAAGCGTGGGGGCGGTCAATGAAAAATCCAAAATGCTCAATGCTCAAGTCTGTGGGGAGAGGCTCTAACAGTTGGAGGCAAAAAGAGGGAGATGTTAATTGACGTGAGTAGGTGTTAGCAGGCGTTATTGGTGGGGGGGGCGGCGCCGGATGGTGGCGCAGGGGTGGATTTGCCGTTTTTTGCAAAGGCGTTCAGCAATCGGGCGCTCAGGTTAAAGATTCGATTAAAGGCGTGGGGGCCGTGCGAGGCTCTGTGGCGGAGGGTGTCGGAGTCAAATTCGTGCAGCAGGAAGGCGATGTTGTTGACTTCCGGCGAGGCGTGAGCGGGGCGGCCGCCGGCTTCCAGACTAGATTGGTGAGCCAGCCAATCCTGGTGCTGGGCTTTTCGCCAGCGAGAGAGGTTGTCTTTATTGAGGTGTTTGGCGTCCGGGCCGAGTTTGGCGATGATTTGGGCGTAGGTGAGGCCGTCGCGGAGCATGAGGTCGATTTGCTCGCGGATGGGCTGTGGCAGGCGGGCGATTTTTCCGGCGCGGCGCCGGTGGAGAAGAAAGCGGGCGGTACGATGGAATGAGTTGGAAGTGAGGGGGTTCATTTTTATACGCGAATTGGTGTCTATTGGTGTCTGTTGGCTACTTTTGGTGACCGGGGTGGCTGAGAGCGATGGGGAGAATGGGCTGGCACGATGGGGGTTCACTTTACCGTTTCTTTGCCGAGTTGACCGGATTTTCGGGGAGATGGGGTGCACTTTTATCCGCGAATTGGTTTCATTTGGTTGAATTTGGTTTGATTTACCTTTATTCGACCTTAATGCGTTTACTGGTCGGGGCAGGGACTGCAAGGGGGGGAGAGGGGGAAGCATCGGCAGAGTAAAGCTGTAGTTTATGTGGGACCCCTCTCCCCGACCCTCTCCCCTTCGGAAGGGGAGAGGGAGAGTCCTCGGACGCAGGGACCCCTCTCCCCGACCCTCTCTCCTTCGGAAGGGGAGAGGGAGAATCCTCGGCAGCTTACGGTTGTGGCACATGTTGCAGACTCCTCTGTGAGAAGCGCCCTGTGGGCTTCTGTAATATCGCCCGAGCTTACCCTGGCCCTGGGGGAACCAGACTCCTCCACCCCGGCTGGCGATGCCGCCATCCCGCCCAATCCCTTTACAAAGGCCTATTGGAAACTCGTGCTTTGTGATGTCAAAGAGACCTTCACCGCGCCGGCCGTCCAACGGAACCGCAACGGCAGGCTCGACAACATTTCGACGCGGTGATTGCGGAACATTACGATTCGATTTGGAGCAAGGCGGCCTCCTACGGCCTGGCAAGCATGGTCGGTTACGCGCGGTTGAATAGCGATTACCATTGGGCCTCCGACGAGCTGGCGGGGGCGGCCATTGGGACTTTGGTGGGGCATGTCGTGGTGCATTTCAGCCGCAACCGCTGGGGGGTAGCGCTGCAGCCGGTGGTCGGCCCCAACTTCCAGGGCGGCCAATTCTGCTTCTCGTTTTGAGCGCCTCACTGGGTTTCGCCGCGGGTGACTCTCAGGAAGACCTCTTCGAGGCCGATTTCATCCTCACGCAACTCGATGAGTTTGGCCCCGCCGCGCACCAGGACATCGGCGACGATGCTGTGATCGATGTTGGCGCCGGTCAGAGTGATTTTGAGTTCGCCATCGGTGACGGCGACATCGGCAATTTCCGGGCGGGCCTTGAGTAATTCGATGGCTTGGCTTTGATCGCTAGAAACCCTAACCCAGAGCACGCAACCTTGGGTCATCTGGTCCCGGACACCCTGGACGGGGCCGCTATAGATGAGCTTTCCTTTTTCAATGATGGCGACGCGGTTGCAGAGGGTTTGAAGTTCGCTGAGGATGTGGGAGGAGATGATGATGGTTTTTCCGAGGCGCTGGAGTTCCTGGAGGATGGCCATCATCTCGATGCGGGCGCGAGGGTCCAGGCCGCTGGCCGGCTCGTCCAGGAGCAACACCTGTGGGTCATGAATGAGGACGCGGGCGAGCCCCAACCGCTGTTGCATGCCCCGGCTCAGAGCGCCGATGAGCGAGCCTTTTTTCTCGCTCAACCCGACCAACTCGAGGACGTCATTGACGGTCTTTTCCCTTTGGGTAGTTGGGATTTTATAACAAGCGCCGAAGAAATCGAGATACTCGGTTACTTCCATGTCCTTGTACACGCCGAAGAAGTCGGGCATGTAGCCGATGACATGGCGGACGGCATTGGCATCGCGCACGACGTCATGGCCGAGGACACGGGCCTGGCCGGCCGATGGGGCCAGAAAGGTGGCGAGGATGCGCAAGGTGGTCGTTTTGCCGGCGCCGTTGGAGCCAATGAACCCGAACAAATCGCCTTTGTTGACGATTAAATCCAGGCCGTAGAGGGCAGCGATGTTCCCATACATGCGGGTCAAGCCCTGGGTTTGGACGGCTGGGAGTGGAGGGACGGTAGGCATAATGGGGGGAGCGTGGGATGGACTAGACATAAGGTGACCCCTCTCCCCGACCCTCTCCCTTTGGGAAGGGGAGAGGGAGAGTCCTCGGACAAAGGGACCCCTCTCCCCGACCCTCTCCCCTTGGGAAGGGGAGAGGGAGAGTCCTCGGACAAAGGGACCCCTCTCCCCGACCCTCTCCCTTTGGGAAGGGGAGAGGGAGAATCCCCGGACAAAGGGACCCCTCTCCCCTTGGGAAGGGGAGAGGGAGAGGCATTGG
>DASYZB010000073.1 GCA_035946615.1 Verrucomicrobiia bacterium | reverse complement strand
GTAGCTGGCGGCAGCCAGGTCGTAGGCCGCGTCGCCGTAGGTCCACGAATTATTCGAGATGACCGCGTTGGTTCGCGCGGCGGTTTGTTGCAGGTCGAAATCAGGCCGGTTCAAATCCATGGAGAAGAGGGTTGCCTGGGGCGCCATGCCGCGGAACTGGCCGTTGGTGCCGGGCATGATCGAGCCCTCGGCGTTGGTCACGGTGGTTGATTCGGTGCCGTCGCCTGCAATCGTGCCGGCCACGTGGGTGCCGTGGCCGTTTGTGTCTAACCCGGCGGCTGGCACATCAAACAGAACACGGTTGGCCAAGTCCGGATGGGTCGAATCGACCCCGGTATCACTCACCGCAACCATCACGCCCAGGCCCTGCAAATCCAGATAGTTATTGGGCGTCACGCTGTCGGCGGCCACGCCCACCGCGGCGCGGCTCAGGTCGTTTGCCAATACCCGCGTCCGGGCCAGTTCGATCTCATGGACACCGGGGATGCCCGCCAGGGCCGGCAGACTATCGACTGGCGGTTGCACCCTGACCACCGGCCCGAACGGAGAGCGGTCTTCGCTGAGGACCTGGGCGCCTAATTGTTGCAGAGCCGCCAGAGCCGAGTCGTGCGCATCGGCAAACAGCAGCAAATTCAGTGTCGTGTTGTCTGGCAGGTTCTTTTGTTGCACCGCCAATGCCAGCAACGAAGGTTGAAGTTTGTAATACGGCTCGTATGGCACCACCGCCTGCACGTCAGACTGGCTGGCAAGCCCTTCCGAGACCGCCTCCGGCGCCCGCACCAGGAAGCCGTTATTGGGCACATAAGCCACCACGGTGGCCCCTTGCGCTTTGAGCAATGCCCGGAACGCATTGTCGATCGGGCCGCGCGCCTGGACGATGTATGCGCCCGGGTCGCCTTTGGCCCGGAGTTGTTCGGGAATGGCCAGGTTGGCCGGCTCGCCTGTATCAAGAAGCGCGTTTTGGAGCAGAATGGCTTTGTCGCTGCGGGCCAACTCGCCCAACCTCTTGGTCGTGTTGCTCAGCCGGTAAGCCACCTGCGCAGACGCGTGGGATTTGGTGGTGGACGAGCTGAGATGGTCCGGCTGGCTCAACAGGCGGGCATTGGTCATCGCCGGAGCGGGCGCCGCGGCTTTGGGACGCTCAGCCGAAGGCTGGTTGGTTTGCGACAGCGAAGAGGCCGCCTTCTTTTGAGCCGCCCACTCATCGCCCAGGTGCCAGAAATAGGCCGCCCCAAGGAAACACAGCAAGCTTATCGAAAGCCAAATCCAGGGTCGCCAGCGCATATAAACAGATTTTGGGCCGAACGCATCGAAAGAGAGTTAATTAGTGCTCGGGTTGAGCGGGAGTTCTAATCATAAGTGAAAGGATAAGGTATGGTATCGGCGGTATTTTTTAAGTTTGATTTACTATGACTTACTTTGACTTTAATTGACTTAAACAGGAGTCTTCGAGACTCGTTTTGCGGGACATCACCTGGTTCGCCGCGCCGCGCCTGCATTTTCTGCATCATGCGGTTCATGAGAAAGAACGGGGCCGAACAGGATGTCGGACGGGCAAACCAAAAGGTGCAACCGTCCGTACGTCCGTGCGAGCGCCGAGGGGGGCGCCGGCTGCGCCCGAGGCGGGCGCGCTCCCCGGGCAGGGGACACATCCGATAGCTGGGAGGGGGTAATCAAGGGGGTTGGGTTGCGGGTCTTAGATTCGCTAACAATTAATCCGGCGGCAGCACGTTAAAGCTCTCGACAACGGCGTGGGGATTATTCGGGAGCCCGTCGATGCGCACGACGGCCCGGGTGGCCGACTCGGCGGTGATCTGGTAATTGGTGCACAAATCGAGGTACGCCCCGCTGGTGACGAGCGAATGCGCCGCCGGTTTCAAGGCCTGGCCGTAGGAATAAATGACAAAGCGCGGCGCATCGCCCCCATGCAGCAATCCCAGAATCTGCTGCGGAATGCGCTCGACGACCGCATCGTTCATTAACCCGGGGTTCCCCACCAGGTAAGGCGAGGCAACCGTAAGCTGCGGCGTCGCGAGAATGTCTCCCAGTTTCTGGTAATAATTATTGGGGAAATTCGTTCGGGAATTGATGATTCCATTGACGACCTGGACGAGTGGTGGCAGTGGGGCTGTCAGACTATAAGGTCCCGCCGGTGTGATGAAGCCATTCGCCGTCAAGTCCGGCATCACGTTGACTCCGCCCAGGACCGCCGACCAGGCAGCCAGGTTTGTATTGTTCACTGAGAGCTTGCCCCGGGCTGCGTTGTCGTTGAACGAGGTTGTGAACAGGTCCAGAATCCTCCAATCGTTTGTAGGCAAGGTGAAAATGGCGTCTTGAACGATGCCCCCCAACGGATTGGTCGAGCTAAGGCCAAAATAGGGGAGATTCGAGAACTGCCCCCAATTGATATTTGTGACCGGGTTCCCTGACCACGCCTGCCAGGCACCCAGGCTCTGCAACATGCCCGGCTGGGTGTATCCAGCCTGGAATAGAATGTTTGTGGATTTGAGGAAAATCGTCTGCCAGGGCGTTCCGCGATGGACGCGCCCGAGCCAGCCTACGTTCGGGAATTTGTTAGTTGGGAAATCCCAAGCATCGGAGCGGGTAACCAGGGGGTCCTTAGCGGCCATTTGCGTCGCCGGGATGCTGGGTGTGCTGCCGCCGAGCGGGTTTCCGCCCCAAGGCTGGTAGCGGTTGTTAATCTGACCCAGGTTATCCAGAGGCGGCACTCGGCTGAAAAAATCTACGTTGGTTCTGACCAAGTCAGTTAGGTCGCCTATCGTGTAATGCACCAGAGGATCATTAGCCTGCCAAGTGGTATGGATGAATATTGGGCGATAGGGATCGTAAGGTGCATAGAAGATATTCGAGCGATAAAAGACCTTGCCATTGTCTTGTGTGAATGCAGGACCCCATCCTTTTAAATTGTAACGGAAAAAGTCTATGGCTGACTCGCCATCCAATCCCAAGTAAGGATCCTGGTTGAAACTGGCTGGCGGGGGGAGTTGCCCATTCAGCGCCATACAAACCCCAATCTGGTTGAGGATTCCCTGGGTCGGTGTGGTTGGCAAATTGAACTGCCGGTTGGTACACCACTGCGCGCCTGGGTCGGTGTAACTCGAAGGATTTCCGCTGCAATCTGCGCCGTAAATTAATGTACTGTTAATGTCCAGCGGCGGGTCCCAATTGTTCAGGTTGACATAATCCACAATCCTATTCGCAGCGGTATCGACCAGGGCAAACACCAACCGGGTATTTAAGGTTAGTGACCAGCGCGGCACGGGGAATTTGCCTCGATCAACAACAGGGAAGATATGAGTCATCGGTTGTTCGAAATAAGGGCGTCCGTTATTGTCCACGTATGACGACTCAGGCAGGTAAAAGAAGTTGGCATTTGTCCCATACGGGAGAACGAAGGAGTATTGCGCCAAGCCGACGTTGGTCCATCCCGGCCATGTTCCTATATTCGTCCTCACACCCAGGACAGGAGCGGTGTTGCTGAGCAAAAGGCTGCCCCTCCCGGCGTCATTGGTATTGGTCAGGATAGCCCTCATATCCGGAGCGGCAATCAACTCAAGATTGCGGGTATAGGCGGGCTGGTATGAATTCCAAGCTTCCAGTCCGAAGATGTTGGTGATGGTGGCAACATACATCACATTGGTTTGGGTGACCGGGCCATTGATCTGGTTCCGACGGAACTCCAGCAGGCGGGAGACGTAGAAATATGTCTGCATCGAGAATTCGTTGAAATTTGGGAATCCCTTTTTAGCACCAATCACCATGGGTACGCCAGAGACCATTGGCTCCGCGTTGACCCCCCGGAAGGGCAATCCAATCAGAGGAATGTCTTGCTGGATTTGGGTTGTGTTTGCCAGATCGACCTGGAGAGGAATCCTCGGGCCTCTCACCATACTGGCATCAAGAACCTCAGCGTATCCCACAATCATTACTACATTGACATTCGTTGGCCCAAACGGCGTCTGGAAGGTTTGGGGAGGTAACCTTCGGAATACCGGCCGAAGCACCGTGGGGCAAAATGGATAGGTGCTAAGAAAGGTGCGATTTGTTGTCGCATCATAGATATTAGCCGCGAGTTGCAAATACCGGTGCACGCTCGCAGTGTAGAAGTTAGTTGGCCAAATCTGGATGCGCAATTCGGTCGTTCCATTGTTGTCCTTATAGAGCAGGTTGGTCAATCCGATGCCCACGCTATACCCCGCGTTGGCCATCAGGCGGGTGGCCACATTTGTCACAAATTGTTCCGCATTGGTCCAAGGGATGAAATTCGTGGCGATGTTCGGCACCACGTTCCCGAAGTTATCCACGTTCTTGTAATTTAAATTGATCTTGCCTGATTCTGGCGCCGACTCGGTCCCCAACGAGGAGAGCAGGCGATAAAAAGTGTAGCGGTTGTAGGAATCGACGTTTGTTCCAGCCGCTGCGAGCCGATCGCTGAATGTGGCACTGCCTGGGACCAGGAACTTTGTTCGATCGAACAGCTCCTGCATGCTGAAGATATGATTGGTGTTATTATCCCCGGACCAAGCGAGTGTCCCTACCCTGTTGAAGTCGGCATCAGGGGGAGCGGGCCACCAGGTATTGGTCATCAAAGGTCCATCCGAATAGCCATCGATGTAATCGCTGCCGAAGGCGTTGGCGCCAATTACGCCAAAAAGGCCCCGTACAGTATGAAGGGTGTTTTTGCTGCCATTATAGCGATACTTCAGAATAGCCAGGGCATCATCAAAAGCGGCGCCGGTATTTGCCAGCGTGGGCAGCGCTCCCCGGTAATTATACGGGGCGGCGCCGTTGTCCCAAAGGTTAGTATTCAGGTCGGCCAAAAACGCGCCGAGATTGATCTCCCAGGTGCCAACGCCCTGGTTTCGGAATAAACTGTCGGTTCCCGGCGGCATGGTGGCAGGCGAGAGATTCTTTGCATAATTATGGATATAATTGATATCCATCGTCTCGCTCGCGGGGGCGACGAGGTAGGCGTAGCGATAGATGAACTCGTTATTGGCCGAGTGGGGCCGGTCCGGGAAGGCCAGGCCGCCGATCCATTGCGGGTCGCCTGTGAAGTAACTATTTGCCAGATTTCCGCTGCTGTCGGGGAAATTCCGGCCCAGCGCGTTGGTAACATACAGCCAGCCTGTGGGTTCGAAGAACCCATTCCGGTTCAAATCCAGGTAATAGCGGAAATCATTGCTCCCGGTAACGGGGTTGGAGATGAAGACTGGGGGACGCGGACTGAACAGCAGGTTCGTCAGATTCTGCAGTTGCTGGGCCTGGGTGAGCGGCGCGAGGGTGCCAGAAACGAAATCATAATTAACGTTGGTCGGGCTGGATAGGCCAGGGAAGAACCCGGCTGGATTGACGTAATTGGTCGAGACCAGCAGGCCCACAGCGAACGGGTTTGTATAGGCCAGTATAGGGGCCATTAACTGGGCTTGGGCCTGTTGGAACGCGGTATCGGCGGCGAGCTTTGCCAGGGACTGGTCGGTGTAGGTGGCCACGTTTCCCTTCTGGCCCTGGCTTAGGACCAGGAAGGCGATGGCCATGAAGGTGATAACCGACAGCAGGATGAGGGTGATGACCAGGGCAATGCCTTGTTGGGACTTGGGGCGATTAAGCCCGCGAACATCCACGCGGCAATTTGCCATAGAACGAGAGTGATGCTTGTCCCGAAGGGACATTTGAGAATAGCCCAATGCTTTAGCGTTGGAGATGGGCCGAGCGGTGGTCCAAGTCCCGAAGGGACGGTTGAAAATGCGGGCCAGTGGGTCAGCCGTCCCTCCGGGACTGTTTGGCGCGCGGGATTCAACCCAACGCTGAAGCGTTGGGCTATTATCGGGTTGTCCCTCCGGGACAACCGGGCGAGACGGCCGGGTCACTCGTAGGCGAGGACGCCTGCGCCACAAATTATCATGCCGGCCAAAGCCGCCTCGACGAGAAAGTTTCATGGATACGCGGTATTATCAACATTGACGACCGGGATGCGCTGGCGGAACAGGTGGACCTGGGCGACATGATTGGAGAGGTAATCGAGCCGGGCGCTCATGACGGGGATGGAGAGGTAATGCTGGAGAATCTGCGGTTCGAGAATCCCCAATTCGAGCTCGACATAGGCCGGCACGGCGTTGCTGGTGAAATAGCAGGCCGCCTGCTCCGCCAAGGGCAGGGATGCGTACGCGGTGGTATTCCAGACGTTGGTGTATGGCCCATACGGGGCAGACGCGAGGAACACGCCGTTAGTTCCGGTAATGCGGTCCGGCACGATGAGAAAGCCGTTATTGGCAAAGGCGCGCAGGCGCAAATGAACGATCCCATCGGCTATGCGGTCGGCGTTAGTCACCGTTAATCCCAGAGCCGCTAGTCTCAGCGCAATGCGGGAGACAACCTGAAAATTGGCGCTGAGGGTGATTGGGCTGAACCTCGGGTAATTGGTCATCGAAAAGCGATAGAGCGCACCCACTGCGCCGCTCGTATCATCCGGCAGGACCTGGTAACCGGCGCCAATCCAGTCCTGGTTGACCTTGGACAGGAAAAAGAAGCGCTGGATGACGTTGGTGCGGTCGGATGGGTTGCCTGGGAGTTGCTGCTCCAAAGGCAACATCGAAGGCGAGAGTTCGACGAAGAAATTGGTCACCTGCCAGTATCCGCCGAAGGGCGATTGAAAGAGGGGATATTGCGACGGGGTCATCTGGCTGAGGTCGCGGGCGGCCATGTCCATGGTGGCGCGGCCCGCTTCGAGGACATCGCTTTGGGTCATGCTGATGCGGAAGGCGCGCTGGGTCTGGTTAAACATGAGCATCAGCCCCAGGACGATGAGGGTGAGCAGGCCCATGGTGATCATTAGCTCGATGAGGGAGAAAGCGGAGAGAGCGCAATGACGCCAAAGGCGTCCTTCATACCAGCCCAGGGCAGCGCCCTGGGAACAGGCATAAGCGTGGGTGTTTGCAGGCCAACGGCCTGCCTCATGGCTCGACCTATAAGGCAGGCCGTTGGCCTGCAAACGGGAGCATGGTTCACCTTTCCCAGGGCGTTGCCCTGGGCTGGTATAAGCGAGGCCTTGGGCCTCTGGCCTTGCATGGTTCTGGCTGAGCAAGGTTGGCAAAAGCGGTAGAGGACTACCGCAGTCCAAGACGCTGGCGCGACCTTTGGCGCGGTCCTCAAACAAAGAGCAAAGGGTGCGTCCGGCGGCTATAGACAGATCGCCCCTGCGGAGTTTCGGGGAGGCGCTAAATGTCCTGTTCGTTTTCACGGCGCTGTCAGTAGATTCCTGGTTGCGCTAGCACGTAGGTCCCGGGTGTGACGAAATAGAGCCGCTGTTCGATGAGAGGGAATCCAGGGAGGTTCGTGCCCTGAATCGACCCGCCAACGGTCGCGCGATACATCTGGTAGCCCGGCCCATTGGTGCCGCCCGGCAGCAACGGCCAGCGAAAGGTCAGGCGCATCTCGTGCAGGTTCGCTTGGAGATTACTGTTCACTACCGAGTAGTTGAACCGGGCAATTCTTTCGTTGGTCGAAATCTGCGGATTCGTCCAGTTGGTCAAAGCCGGGTCCCAATACTGCGGTCCCAAAGCGCCATTGGGTCCGAAGAAATCGACCCCATACGGGCCAACTTCTGTGATCATTTTGTAACTGAGAGCGAGGTCCTGAACCGTCGAGTTGGTTTGCGGAGGTTTTTCGCTGGCTGGGCCGCTCAGCGAACGGACATAGGCGACGAAATGGTTGCTGTAAAAACCGCTGCTTTGGCCGCGTGGGCCACTGGGCAGGAATATAATCTTGGGTGTGCTGAGCAACCCAACGATGCGGAACCCATTAGTAAGCGGGAACTGGGGGTTCATGGACGAGTTGGTGGGCGTGTACCAATCGGTTCGCCGCGTGACAAACTGGCCGGCGGCATTGTAACTCGCGCCGAAGTTCGTAACGGCCATGACGTAATTGGTCAGGTCATCCATGCCGCGTTGGCCATTGCGCAGGGCGTCCAACCATACGCTGGCGTCCTGGTTGATGATCGTTTCCTGCCGGTTCTGTTTTTGCACGTCCATGCCCAAGGGCAGCACGCCGATGATGGCCACCAGGGCGAAGCCGATGACAGCCAGGGAGATGACGATCTCGATCATCGTAAAGGCCAGCAGGCTGCGCCGGTTCATCGGCAGCGGTCTTTCGCAATGGTTGCCCGTCTTCATCTGACCTCCGCTTGGACGGCCCGGGCGCGCCCGGTGAGTCTGTCGATATAAACCAGGCTAAAGCTGGCGCCGTTGGTTGCGTTGCCGACCGGTTGCTCGGTAAAGGAGGGCACCGCCTCGGTTGGCCGGCGGTCCGGGCCGTGCGCAAAGGAGACAACGCCACGGGACAAAGGAATGACCTCAGGAAATCGCGGGTCGCCCGAGACCAAAGCCCCGGTGTAATCGAATGCAATAAATGGAACGGTAACATAGGGCGCGCGCGGCCTTGCTACGGGGGCATCCTCCGACGGGAAAGGGATTGAAGTGGTTTCGTCAAAGCCAGCGACGCGAAAGCCAGGGACCGGGTTCAGGTTGGCGTCGTTGGTGTACACCCAGAAGAAGTAATTGTTCGGAGCGAACTTCAATGGATCAATGAAAGCGCCTTCCGGAAGGGTTTTCCAGGAACCCAGGTAGCGGGCTGTGGGCCGACCCGGCTGGTCGCCAATGCTGCGCAGGGAGACGAAGTTGTAGCCGATGGCCTGCTTGGCCAGGAGATTGGTGCACCGGGAAGGCTTGAGGGCCGCCCAAGCCTGATTGAAAGCCGGGTCATTCCAAAAATTGGTGGGGACAAAGACCATAAAGACCGTTGTGCGCTGGCTGATGGCCAGTTGGCGGGCGCGGGCGAGGTCATCGAGCAACTGGCGTGTGGCCGAGGCGCTGTAATTGGGTCTGAACTTGCTGAGTGTGGGCACCGCGATGGCGGCGATGAGGCCAATGATGGCGATGACGGCCAGGAGCTCGAGGAGGGTGAAGGCGAGGGGGGTTGATTTTTGATTTTCGGCTGCTTCGGCGCCGGGAGGCATTGAACATTGAACGTTGAACGTTGAACATTGAACATTGAACTGCCGGCGAGGGTTCGATGTTGAATGTTCGACGTTGAATGTTCGATGTTCAGTCCGTTGGCCGCCAGGCGCTGAACATCCAACCTCAAATTTCGAACATTCAACGTCCAACTTCGAACGTCCAACTTCGAACTGCGGTACAACTGTCCGTCGATCATTCACAATTTACTGTTTCCAGCTCAGGATATTGTCCTTATTCACCCCAAAATTCGCGTTGTGGCCAGGGTCGATCATCTTGTCGGGGCCGGCCGACCAGACCATCACAGGAGAAGTGGCCTCGTAGCAGGGCTGCCCGCTGGCGTCGATTCCGCCGTATATGAGTCCATTCAATCCGGCTTTCGGAATGGAAACGGAAAGCGGGTCCGCCGAAACCGCCGCAAGCCGATAAAAAGCATCCCGCGCTTTGTCATCGCTGTTGCAGTCAATGGTAATGATATAGGGGTCGCCCCACGGGTCGCGATAGACGAGGTCGGGTCCGATACCGGGCTGGTTTGTATTTACCATGTTGGCGTTAAGGAAACGGGTGCGCTGCGGGTTTTTGACATGACCCTTGTTAATTGTCGGTATCGTCGGAGCGCCCGGGAAATATTCCATGTCGAGCAAGACGGACATTACTTCGGAATTGAACACAACGGCGTTGCCGAAGATTGGCTTGAGAGTCAAAGGTCCTGTCGGGGTTTGGAATACCCCCCCATAGGTAAAGTCCTCGTGCTGGGCGGCGGCCAGGCCGTAGGACAGAGTCGAAATTGGGAAGCGATTATAGGCCTGTTCGTAATCGCGGATGGCGGCGGCTATCTGGCTGATTTCTAGTTGGGCCTGTTTTACTTTTGCCTTCCGCTTGGCGGCGGCCAGTGCCGGCAGCAGCATGGCGGCTAAGATGGCGATGATGGCGATAACGACGAGCAGTTCGATGAGAGTGAACCCGCGTCCGCCGCGCCATGGCCATCGCGTGAAAAGCAGCGCCGGGCGCTTGCTCGGTGGCCGCGCAGGTGTGAAAGCCCTATCAGAAACAGGATTCATAAAGAGGATTGCTGGTTGAATGATGAACGGGCGAGGTTTGAACGGCTGCAAGCTCCAAGGCCGTGCCGGGCGCGCCTGCCAGGACAGCGCTGTGCCATGCGCGCAACGCGGATTGTCCGCGGACCGAGCGAAAAACCTGGCAGCCGGTCGGCGGCGCGAAAACAAAAAGGTTTGGGAGCGGGCGGGCGCGGAACGAGAGGCGGGGGCGCCAGGCGCAGTTGCGCCATCGGACTCGCAAGCGCCTGCGAGGAGCGCCGGACCGAGTTGAGAAGAGCATGAACATAAAACGCCTAGTACACTACCAGCCACTGCGGATTCCAGTTGCAGATGCGGTTGGTCTGACCCGCTACAAGGACATCAATCCATAAATCGTACGAATTGGGATTATTGGTGGGCGTGGACGAATTGTAGCACCAGGGATTGATCTTTCCCGAGGTAATGCCCGGGAACATCAGCGGCCCCTCGACCGCGCTGCCCAGAATGTTAAACGAGGGACTGCTCGAGCCGGGCTTTGTTATCGTCAGGAATTGTCCTGCCCTAAGTTCCCGGATGAAGCCGACCGCCGCGCGCGCTTCATCGCCGCCACCGGGCCGCGTCGAGTTGGCGAAGCCGGTAATGGCCACGCCAAAAGCGCGGGGCACATCCATGGCGCGTATCTGCGCCTCCCCTTTGAGCGTAGTGTAAACTCCGCCCCCAGCATCATTGTAAGTCGTTCCCATCAATTCGTAATAGAGGGGGTTGATGGACGGGATGTTGGTGGAGGCGGGGGGGTAATAGCCGAGTTTGGTTTTGTAGGCCTCAATGGCCGTCTGGACGTTTTGCAGTTCTGCCCGCGCCCTGGAACGGATGGTGGCCCGCTTGACGGCGCCGGTAATAGGGAAGATCAAGGCCGCCAGAATGGCGATGATAGCAATGACAACCAGAAGCTCGATGAGGGTGAAGGCGAGGAGGCTTGATTCTTGATTTTTGATTTTTGATTTTTGATTTTCGGCTGCTTTGGCACGGGAAGGCGTTGGACATCGAACATTCAACATCGAACATCCAACGTTGAACCGCCGGCCCGGACGCGCGTATTGGTTTGATTGGTTCATAGCCCTTACCGTTCCCGGAGTTCCTGTTCCATCCTCTCGCTCAGCCACTGCTTAATCATACTCTGATAATTTAAATACCTGGACCGAGCCAGGCGCTTTATCCGCGCCAGCATACGCGGGTCCATCCGGAGCGTGATGGTTATCGACTCGGCGCCATCGGAGTTGCCGGCCACCGCCGATTCCATCAAACGCAGGTCCGGCCTGTTCTCGGCCCAGAAATTCGCTTCGGCCTCTTCGCTGTCGAAGATGGGCACGTCTTCCCATTTGGCTATTGGTTGCATCTGACTCATTGCGCCAAGGTCTGGTCCAGCTTCCGCTGGTAAAAGAACCGCTCCTCGGGCTGAAATGGCCGGGCGAATATGACCCGGACTTGTTTGCCGTTGGTGCGATACACGCTGAAGATTCCCGCCCCGCCGGCCGTCATGCCCAGGTTGAAAAACCGGGTCTGCGCCGAGAACCTCGGCGAGTCTGGCAGCAGGCGGACCGCAAAGGGGTCTTCAAACGATTCTTCGATTTCCTGCAAGGTCAAAGAGCTGTCGAGATTGAAGGGCGGATTATTCCAATCAAACTCCATAGAGTCTCAGGTGCTGTATATCGTTCGCCCATGCAATGTCGTTACAATGTATTTACACATGGCGCAGAATTTGTCAACAAGTTTCGTTCAAAAAAAGGATGAAAAAGGCGTGGGCAAGCAAGAGCAGGGGCAGCGGGCACTCAATAATTGAACTTTTTGAGGGAAACATAGCAAGAGCGCTTGGACAAAAGCTGCCCAAGCGCAGGGTTTTTTGGAGGTCTGAGGGGAACCCCCATAGCAGATGGCCAATCGCGAGTCGCCGATCGCCTTAATCTCCATTTTTGCCGCCGCCGGAGTCGCCGACGCGGTTCATGAGGTCGATAAGGGGCATGAACATGGCGATGACAATACTGCCGACGATAACGGCCAGGAACACGATCATGATCGGTTCGAGCAAGGAAGTCATGGCGGCGACGGCGTTATCGACTTCATCATCGTAGTTATCGGCTATCTTGAGAAGCATTTCGGGCAGGGCGCCGGTTTGCTCGCCGACATCGACCATGCTGATGACCATTGGTGGGAAGATGCCGGAGGCCTCGAGAGGGGCGGTAATGGTTTCGCCCTCTTTGACGCTTTCATGAACGGAGGCAACGGCGTTGCTGACGATGACATTGCCGGCGGTTTCCTTGACGATGGTAAGGGCCTGGAGGATGGGCACGCCGCTGCTGACCAGTGTGCCCAGGGTGCGGGTGAACCTCGAGATAGCGACCTTGCTGATGACCGGGCCGATGACGGGCATTTTGAGTTTGAATTTGTCCCAGAGCCTGCGGCCAAGCTTGGTGCGGATGAGGAGGTTAAAGATGATCAGAAAAACGGCGATAATGCCCATGGTTTCGAGGATATGATCTTTAACCATGGTGCTGATGCCCAGGACCAGCCGGGTGAAGGCGGGCAATTGAGCGCCTTCCAACATGCCCTCGAATACGGCCTTGAATGAGGGAATGACCTTCACCATGAGGATCATTAGGATGCCGGTGGCGACGACCAGCACGGCGCAGGGATAGAACATGGCGGCAATGACCTTGCCCTTGATCTTCTGGGCCTTTTCCATGAACTCGGAGAGGCGGTTCAGGACCACTTCGAGCACGCCGCCCAGTTCGCCGGCCTTAACCATGTTGACAAAGAGGCGATTGAAGACCTTGGGGTGTTGGGCCAGGCCCTCGGAAAAGGTGCTGCCGCCTTCAATGGACAAGGCCAACTCGCCGAGGATGTTCTTGAGAGTGGGATGTCTTTCCTGTTTTTCGAGGACGCGCAACCCGCGCAGCAAGGGCAAACCGGCATCCACCAGCGTCGCCAACTGGCGGGTGAACGTGGCGAGCACTTTGCTCTTCACCCTGCCGCTCAGACCGGGGATGTTGATGTTTATGTTCATCCCCTTCCCCTTGGGCTTGCCTTTGGCCTTGGCAGGCTTGCCCTTCTCCGGTTTGTCCTTGGACTTGTCCAGCTCGACGATCTTGGTCGGGAACAGGCCCATGTCCTTAACCCGGCTGATGGCTTCGTTTTGGCTGGCGACTTCGAGCGTGCCCTTGGTCTCCTTGCCATGTTGGTCCATGGCGACGTAATTGAACTTAGGCATATGAAGAGAACAGGGTAATGCAGAACTGAAGTGATGGAGTAGCGGGGTGATTCCGGTGGGTGCGAGCAGCTACCCTGCACTCCATCACTCGATTACTCCAGTTCTTGTTCACGTGTACTTTACAACTTCTTCAATGGTTGTATCACCGTCGAAAATGGTGCGCAAGCCGTCTTCGCGCAGGGTGACCATGCCCAGCTCGACGGCTTTTTGGCGCAAGACTACCGTGGGGGCGCGCTCGTTAATCAATGCCCGGATGCTGTCATTAATGGTCAGCAGCTCGAATATCCCTTTGCGCCCGCGATAGCCGGTATCATTGCAGGTCGAGCAGCCGCGCCCGTAATAGAATACCTTTTCGCCCAGGTCATGCGGGGAGAGGTTGAGCATGGCCAATTGGTTTTCGGTCGGCTCGAAGGGGGTGCGGCAATTCTTGCAGACGGTGCGGACCAGGCGCTGGCCGAGGACGCCCATGAGGGTGGATGAAATCAGGAACGGCTCGACGCCCATATCGACCATACGGGTGATGGCGCCGGGCGAATCGTTGGTGTGAAGGGTGCTGAGCACCAAGTGGCCCGTAAGGGAGGCCTGGATGGAAATCTGGGCTGTCTCGAGGTCGCGCATTTCACCCACCATGATAATGTCGGGGTCCTGGCGCAGGAAGGAGCGCAAGGCCCTGCTGAAGGTCAGGCCGACGGCTTCGTTGATGGCGACCTGCATGATGCCTTCGATGTCGTATTCGACGGGGTCTTCCGCCGTGAGCAGCTTGGAATCCATCGTATTGACGCGGCGCAGGCAGGAGTAAAGGGTGGTCGTCTTGCCGCAGCCAGTCGGGCCGGTGACGACGAGGATGCCGTTTGGCCGCAGGATGGCCTCGGTCATGTATTCGTAGATCATTTTAGGCAGCCCCAGCGACTCGACTTCCAGGTTCACCGCGCTGCGGTCCAGAACACGCAACACCACCGATTCGCCAAACTGGGTCGGCAAGGTCGAGACGCGCAGATCGATGGTCTTGCTGCCCATCGGGTAGTTGATGCGCCCGTCCTGGGGGAGGCGGCGTTCGGAGATATTCAAGTTGGCCATCACCTTGATGCGCGAGATGACCGGCAGCGCCAGGTGCTTGGGCGGAGGCGACATCTCATAGAGCGCACCGTCCACCCGGTAGCGGATGCGAAACTCAGTCTCGAAAGGTTCGAAATGGATGTCGCTGGCGCGGTCCTGAACGGCCTGGAAGAGGACCAGGTTGACGAACCGGACGATGGGGGCCTGGTTGGCGAGGTCTTCCATCGCGCTGGCATTCTCGACGGCAATGGTGGCTTCCCGGGCCAAATCCTTGTCCATGCCCAGTTCCTTGAGGACCTCGGAAAAGCTGTCATCAATCCCTGCGCCATCGGGGTAGAATTTGTCGATGGCCTTTTGAATGGCTGCGGGGTCAGCAACGACGAGCTGGACATCCTTTCTGACAAGGAAACCGATTTCATCCACACGCGCCGGGTTGAGGGGATCGACCAGGGCAATCTTAATGCTGGAGCCATCGACGTTGACCGGCAGGCATTGATACATGCGGGCGGTTTTGGCCGGGATGGTCTTAATGACCTCAGGGCTGATATCGCCTAAAGTGACGACCTCGGTGCTGAGTTGGTTGGCAATGACCTGGAGGATATCGTCCAGGGTCATGATGCCAAAGTCCTGTAGAATCTGGATGACAGGTTTGCCGCTGCGTTTGAACTCGGCAACGACCTCTTCGAACTGCAGGTCATCGACCAGGCCCTGCTCTTTGACCAGGGACAGCAGTGGATTTGAGATGTCTTCGGCCATCAGGTCTTTCCTTCCATTAAACCGGCGGTATCGGCGCCGACGGCCTGGGCCAACTCGAGTTCCTGGAGCTTGGCCTGGATGGTCACCGGGTCCTGGGCCTTGGTCACCACTTCCTCGCGCGCGATCATACCCGCAAGATACTTATCGATGAGGAAAGAGTCCAGTGTCACCATGCCATATTTGGCGCCGGTCTGGATGTCCGACTGGATGCGGAACGATTTATTATCCCGGATGAGGGCTGCAATCGAGGGGGTGTTGACCATGATCTCGAACACCGCAACCCGGCCTGGTTTGTCGATACGCGGGATGAGCAACTGCGAGATGACCGCCTGCATCACCGTCGAGAGCTGAATGCGGATTTGCTCCTGCTGGTTGGTGGGAAAGGCGTTGACGACGCGGTCGATTGTCTTGGCCGCCCCGGTCGTGTGGAGCGTCCCAAAGACCAAGTGCCCCGTCTCCGCCGCCGTGATGGCCGCATCAATGGTTTCGAGGTCGCGCATTTCACCGACGAGAATCACATCGGGGTCCTGGCGCAAGGCCCGGCGCAGGGCCTCGGCAAAGTTGGGGACATCGACGCCGATCTCGCGCTGGGTGACCAGGGCTTTCTTATGCTTGTGATAATACTCGATGGGGTCCTCGATGGTGATGATATGGGCCTCGTCGCGCTCTTCGTTGATGATGTTAATCATCGAGGCCAGGGTGGTGGTCTTGCCCGAACCCGTGGGGCCGGTCACCAGCACCAGGCCGCGCGGTTTGTAGAGCAGCTCCTTGGCCGAGGGCGGAATGCCAATCTGCTCCATGGTCAGGAGTTTGCTGGGGATTTGGCGCAGGACCAGGCCGAAGTTGCCCTTCTCCTTAAAAACGCTCACACGGAAGCGCGCCATCTCGCCGAAGGCGAAGCCGAAGTCGGCTCCGCCGCGTTCACGCACCCCCTGGATGTGGTCTTCGGAAGTGATGCTGCGCATCAATTCCTCGGTGCCTTCAGGAGCCAGAGCGGGACCTTCGACCCGATGGAGAATGCCATGAACGCGGATGGTGGGAGGAGTCCCCACACGGATGTGGAGGTCGGAGGCGCCTTCAGAGACGACCAACTGCAGGAGATCGGACATCGAGTAGGACATGCTAACTCAATTCAATAGTAGCTTCATTTAGCCATGAGATTAGACTGCGGGAAAGCACAAACGTCACGGTCAATCCACATCGCCCACGGTGGCGCGAATGACCTCATCGGGGGTAGTCAAACCGGCAAGGACCTTGCGAATCCCGTCTTCGCGCAGCGTGCGCATTCCCATTTCCCGGGCGCGCACCCGGAGGACAGACGACGACACCTTCTCGTAGATGAGCTTGCGCGCATCGTCGTCGATGACGAATATCTCGAAAATGCCGAAGCGGCCCCTGAAGCCGGTGTTATTGCAGTTGCCGCAGCCTTTGCCGCGCAGGAAGGAGGCGTTCTGGGTGCTGGCGGCGTCCAGGCCGAGGCTCTTCATCTCGCCCTCAGTGGGCACATACGGCATGGCGCACTGCTTGCACACCCGGCGCACCAGGCGCTGGGCCATCAGGGCGCGGGTCGAGGAAGCCACTAGGAACGGTTTGACCCCGATGTCGATGAGGCGGGTGACGGCGCTGGGCGCGTCATTGGTGTGGAGCGTGGAGAAGACCAGGTGCCCCGTCAGCGATGCGTTGATGGCTATCGAGGCGGTTTCCATATCGCGTATTTCCCCAATCATAATCACGTTGGGGGCCTGGCGGAGAATCGAACGCAACGCGGCGGAAAAGGTCAACCCGACCGCTTCATTGACCTGCACCTGGTTTATCCCAGAGAGGATGTATTCGACCGGGTCCTCGACGGTAATGATCTTGCGGTCGGGCCGGTTGATGAAATGCAAGCAGGAATAGAGGGTGGTGGTCTTGCCCGAGCCGGTGGGGCCGGTGACGAGCAGGATGCCATCGGGCAAGGCAATCAGCCGCTCGAATGTCTGCTGGTCGTCTGTAAAGAAGCCAAGTTCGGGCAATCCAAGGCGCAGACCCTCTTTATCAAGGATACGCATAACGATGCTTTCGCCGTGGTTGGTGGGCAGGCAGGAGACGCGCAAATCGATCAGTTTGTTGCCCACACTGGTCTGGATACGGCCATCCTGAGGGATCCGGTGCTCGGAGATGGACATGTTGGACTGAATCTTCAAGCGGCTGACGATAGCGGCCTGCAACCGCTTGGGCGGAGGTTTCATCTCATGCAGCACGCCGTCAATCCGGTAACGGACCCGGAAGGTTTTTGCGAGCGGTTCGAGGTGAATGTCCGAAGCCCGCAGCTTAAACGCATCAACAATCAGCGTATTGACCAATTTGATGAGGGGCGCATCGGCTTCCACAACCCCACCGTCTCCCGCAGCGGCTGCTTCAATCTCGACATGCTCGCGGGTGAGGTCCTCGATGGCCTCCTTGTAACGCGGGTCAGACATGATTGCGCCCGTGCCGCCGCGTTCGGCGTAGTAGCGGCTGAGGGCCGTTTCGATGTCGGCTTCGGAGGCGACCTGCAAAGTGATCTCCATGTGCAGCAGATGCTGCAGGCTGTCGATTGTGTCCAGGTCGGATGGGTCGGCTAAGGCCACCGTCAGGGAGCTGTCGTGTTTATAGACCGGCACGACCCTGTATTTCCGCGCGATGTGCCGCGGGATGGTCGAGATAACGTCGTCGGCTATTTTCAGGTCGTTGAGATTGACCACCTCGGCGCCGAAGTGGGCCGCTTTGGCCTGGGTAACATCCGCCGGGCGGATGACCTTATTGGCCAGCATCAGGTCCACTACACCCACACCCGCTGACTTGGCCTCGGTGCGGAGTTCCGCCACTCTATCTGGGGTTACGAACCCGAGGTCCACCAGGATATCGATCAGATAATCGTCTTTTTCAGCCACGAATTGGTTCGCGCTCGACTCAACGGCGTCTTCGCGCTGTTCAACAGAGTAATGGCCGGTGGATAGTTGTCAATGCAGACCCCTGCACTTACAGGCCCTTCGTCTCATCACGGTGAGACCGGAAGAAAAAAGGCGCCGGGCCATGCCCGGCGCCTTTCGGGTTAGTTTAAAACAGACGGCCTTAAGGGGTGACTGTCGTAGCCGTCCCGGTGCCCGGGGCGATAGTGGTGGTAGCCGTGTCAGTTGCGGTAAGTGTTTGGCTGCCCGCGGTGGCGAAAAACGGGCTAAACGTTGCTGTGCCGTTGACCAGTGCCGCGTCCATTGGCGGGGCAAAGTTGGGGTCACTGCTGGTAAAGGTCACATTATCGGTGACGCTTGGGATGACGTTCCAGTCCTGATCCACCGCATTGACGATCACATTAAAATTGACGCCGACTTTTTGAGGAAGAGGCGTGCCCGTCTTGCCGGTGGGCGTGTTGGGAGCTGCCGTTTCGCCCGGCATGAGCACCTGGAGTTTGACCGGAACGCGCTTCACCATCCGGAAGTAACTATGGCTGGTCGAAGGGACCACGGTGCTGTCGATTTTGACGACCTTCGAGGAACCTTGGACAATTGCATTACTGGCGAGCGTGGTGTCCACCCAGGAGCCTGGGCTCAAATCGGGGCTGACCTGCACCACATCAAAGCCACGGTCCGGCAGCGTCCAGTTGAGCCACCAGAGGTCGTTGGTTTTCACGATGAAAACGTCCTGGGGCGTATCCGCCCTTAGCATCCAGATGTTCGTGTCGAGGTCAGGCCCCGTGAACTTATCATCGATGGTGCTTGCAGCCGAGATTTGTACGCGGCTCAGAGTGACGCGCTGACCGCTATTGGCAGTCTGATTTGGTTGGACGCCAAAATACGCAGTCACCGGCGGCGGGAAAGCGTTTTGCACGGCAACCAGGTCCGGGAAGTTGAAATTGGTGCTGGCGCCCCCGGGGACCGTCACGGTGACGTTGGTGTCATGAAGGAAACTCAAGGTCCAGGTCCCGATGGGGTTGGTAGCGGTGATGGTGCTCAGTGCGCCGGCGCCGTACATCATGCTATTGTTATTGGGTTCATTGGTCTTGTAGCGGAAGGTAGCCGTGGCGCTGCCGTTAAGCTGATCCTGGATATCCAGGAAGGCGCAGTTGGCTTCATTCCAATCGGGCGAGTTCTCCGTTCCAGGAGAAGAAGCAAGGAACACATGGGTCTGGAAACCTTGATAGATAGCCGGCGGGTAATCGGAGATGGTGAACGAGTAGGTGACCGGTTTGGAATCGCTGTTACCCACCCAGCCCCAGTCGCCACTGGCAGTGGCAATATTGTCCCGCGAGTATTGTCCGGCGGCAGCGACCAGGTTCAACCCGGGATGCCCGCTCACAGGCGAGAGGCCCATCGTTGGGGGTCTTATGTTCTTGGTGAGGTTCGTTTGGAAGATAATATTGTCCACCCAGAAGGTCTGGTCGCCATTAATCGCGCCCGGCTGCCACGGATAATAGATGATGAAGGCAGTAATCTGGTCGATATTTGGGGTAGCGGCATCGATGGGGCAGGTGATATGCGCCCAGCCGTTGCTGTTGAAATGAGGAAAATCCGATAGCCATACCTGGTTCCATGTGGGCGTCGAAACACCAAACTGCAAGTGCCCGTAATCTCCGGCAGCGGTTTTTGCCGAAGCCGGGTCGAATTTGATATCGAACGACAGGTCGTAGTAAAATCCATTGACCCGCTGGGACGGGTCCACCCAGTAATTCTGCGTGCCATCCACTTCCTGCCAAATGCAGAGCTGATTCTGGGTCGTGGTCTGATTCCAATGGACGACGATCTTTTCGGCGCCTGACCCGGCGTTATTCGGGCCAAGAGTCGTTGTGGCATTCTCGGCCCCATCCCAGGATTGATCCCAGGTCGGGTCTCCCCACCACTGCACGAAACTGTTAATAATCCCGCCACCTGCAGTATCGAATTGGCCTAAAATGACATTGGTGTAGGTTTGGGCCTGAACAAGGCTAAGCGAACCGGCTAGCAGCGCGCCAACAGCCGCCGTGCGTAGCCTTCGCAATACAATGGAATTCTGTTTCATAGGCCTATCCTGCTCTTTGGGGGTTTTAAACATGACGCATTACTTCTTTCGACGGGGGCCAGCCTCGGACCCAAGCACTGTTCGAGGAAATCCTGTCCAGCACTCCAATGCTGAACCTGGTCTTTTCTCGCCAATAGACTCGAGTTTTATGAGGCGACCGTTCAAGTTTCAAGCTCTTTGAGTTTAGCAGGGAGACTCTGGATGACATGTCGTTAAAATGTAGTACACCGGTTCTTGCTCTCAGAGGAGCAATATCCGGTTAGAACCTCCTAACATTTGGAAAATGACCCGCACCCCCGCGGTTCCTGTTTGCAATTCCATCGGTCTATTCTATCATGCCTACTATGCTGAATAAGGGTTGCCATGCGCATTCCTGAACCCCGCCTCCGGCTTTCAAGGGAGTGGCGGCGTTTTGCATTCACTCTCATCGAATTGCTTGTGGTTATCGCAATCATTGCGATCCTTGCGGCAATGCTCTTGCCCGCTCTGGCCGGTGCGAAACAAAAATCCCAGCGCGCCTCCTGCCTGTCGAACTTGAGGCAAATCGGCTTAGCCTTCGAGATGTATCTGGACGACCACCAGGACCGGTTTATGGACCGGCGCGACCTCAAAACTACCTTGCCGGGAGGCTACAAGCCTTGGACGAGCTGGCCTCCGTCAGACCCACGCGCCGGCTGGGCTGCCAGCGCCCTGCGCGGATACGGGGCCCTCGATACGGTTTGGGCTTGCACCGCCGCGCTGAACACTCCCGCCGGCACCGCTTTGCAGAGTACCCAGGCAACTTCGGCCCTGACCAACACCCTTGTGTCGCGCTACTGGGCATGGCGCTTTGATCGCCCGGATGACCCGGTGGGTTTGGAAGATTTCTGGGGCAAAACCGAAGTCCAAGCCGTTGTCGATTTGCAAGCGGCGAATGACCCGCAGGTCGGCGTCATCAACGGTCCCTGTGATGTGGAGTTGGTTGTGGACCCTTACTTTCCCTCAACGGTTCCCAGCGTTCAGGCCGACCTCAAAGGCCGCACCATTCATCCAGGCGGCCGCAACCGGGTCCTGCTTGATGGCCACGTCCAGTTCCTTAAGGACAAGCGTACCCCGTTGTAGCGAGGTAGACACTCTCGCTTCTATTGCGCTTGTGAATGCCAAAAAATGCCGAAAATATTCTGGTTAACTCTTCTCTTTGGCTGTTCTGTTGCCGCGGCCCCTGCGATTGTCATTACCAATCTGCCCTCGTATGGTTCATCCGCCAGTTTAGCTGGTGAAGTGCTGGAGGTCGATCCCGCAACCCACAAGGTGGCCGTCTTCATTTACGTGCCTGGGGCCGGCTGGCACTCGAAACCGTACTGCGCCTCGCCATTGACTGCGATTCGAGCAGATGGGAGCTGGACCACGGACATCACAACTGGCGGCAACGATGCTTTGGCCAGCCGTGTGGCCGCATTCGTAGTGAGCACCAATTTTAATCAGCCTTGTGTCAGCGGGCTGAGTTTCTTGCCCACCAATGTTTTCGCCCAGGCCCTCTGCAGCGCGGTAGTGACGCGTCAGCAGCCCGGCACACGTTGGCTCAGTTTTGCCGGATACGATTGGCGGGTCAAAACCAGCGCGGGCCCCGTGGGGCCCGGTCCGAATTATTTCTCCGACAGCGCCAGCAACATCTGGGTGGATGCTCAAGGACAGTTGCACGCCAGGATAACCAACCGCTCGAACCAGTGGCAATGCGCCGAACTCGTGTCGGCGCGAACATTCGGCTACGGCAGCTACCGTTTCGAGCTGAATTCGCGTGTGGATAATCTGAACCCGAATGTGGTTCTTGGGCTGTTCACCTGGAGTGATGACCCGGCCTATACCCATCGGGAAATCGACGTCGAATGCTCGCGTTGGGGCGTTGCAGCCGATCCGAACAACGCGCAATTCGTCGTGCAACCTTATTCTCCGCCCGGCCACCTGGTCCGCTACGCCGTGCCGGCGGGTCTGACCAACTCGACGCACCTGTTTACCTGGCAGAACAACCGCATCGCTTTTGAATGCCAGCGCGGCTGCTATTCGCCCGTTCCCGCGGCCAGCAACATCGTGGCAAGCTGGGCTTACTCGCTCGCCGTGCCACAGACCGGGGATGAGAATGTGCGAATCAATTTGTGGCTCATGAACGGGGCGGCGCCGACGGATAATCAAGAGGCCGAGGTTGTCATCAAGAGCTTCGATTTCGTGCCGCTGGCGCCCGCGTCATCGGTGACCCTGACCAATTCCAGCCGCTGGCCGGATGGCTCTTTTCACTTTTCGTTCAAGGCTCAACCGGATTGGCATTATACCGTCCAGGAATCAACCCACCCGCCCCTGTGGCAGGATGCGGCAACCTTCCTCGCCACCAATGGCCTGGTTGAATTCTTTGAATCAGCCGCCGAGGCACAAAAGTTCTTTCGCGCCGTCACGCTGCCCTAACCCGCCCTTGACAGCCGCGTTTGTTGAATTAATTTAGCGGCGCATGATCATTCAGCCTCAACCCAAGCCGCCCGTCCTGCGCGAAACGTTCGCGCACTCCGTGGCTTGCTGGCGCCTTCTGCCAGTTAGCATGTGGCGCCGTAACAGCGGTTGGGGTCAGATTCCTGAGATGTAAGCAAAAACAATTTTCCCAAACCCACCCGCTGAAAGGCGGGTGGGTTTTTTATTTGCACATTGAGCCAACTTGATATGAGCCAGAGACCAGCCGGTCTTCGAGAGAATCTGCGGGCGCTGCCGCGCGGGGCGTGGGTGCTTTTTCTGGGCACGTTCCTGAATAAGTTCGGGACCTTTGTGATGCCGTTTCTGGCCATTTACCTGACACGCCTGGGGTACAAGGCGGCGCAGGCTGGGCTGGCCATGGCCGCTTATGGTGTTGGCACATTGGGGGCGTGCATTTTGGGCGGCTATCTGGCGGACCGCTTGGGGCGCCGCAAGACGATTGTGCTTTCGATGTTCTCGGTGGCTGTGGCGATGTTATGCCTCTCCCAGGCCCGCGCTCTGTCGGCGATTGTGCTTTTTGCGGGCCTGGCGGGCCTGACAGGGGAACTGTACCGCCCGGCCAGCAGCGCCTTGCTGGCGGATTTGGTGCCGCCTGGCCAGCGTGTGACGGCATTCTCGGGCTACCGGATGGCGCTCAATGCCGGCTGGGCGTTCGGCCCGGCGACCGCGGGCTTGTTGGCCAAGCATTCGTTTTTCTGGCTTTTCGCCGGCGACGCGGCCACCTCGGTTCTTTATGGATTGGTGGCTTGGTTCGCATTGCCGGCTGGATTGCGCGGCATCCGGGCCCAGAGCGCCTGGGGAGAAACCTTCCGAGTCCTGCGGGAGGACAAGCAATTCCGCCAAGTGCTTTGTGCGGCGTTGCTGGTTGCGCTGGTGTTCGTTCAAGTGTTCTCGACCATGAGCCTTGAAATCACCAGCAGCGGTTTTGCGCCTTCAGTTTATGGCCTCGTCATTTCGTTAAATGGTGTGCTGGTGGTGTTCTGCGAACTGCCGCTGACCACCATCACCCGGCGATTTGCCGCCCGCCGGATCATGGCGTTGGGCTTCCTGCTCATCGGGGCCGGTTTCGCCTCGAACGCCCTGGAGCGCACGATTCCTTTAATGGCGCTGACAACGGCCCTATTCACTCTGGGCGAGATGATCAGCATGCCTGTGGCCGCCGCCTATGTAGCCGACCTTGCCCCCTCTCATCAGCGCGGCCTTTATATGGGGACCTACGGGACTGTTTGGGCAGTGGCTTTTGTGTGCGGCCCGAGCCTGGGACTGCTCCTGTTCTCCACCAGCCGATTGATCTTATGGCTGGCCTGCGGCGCTTTAGGCCTGATGGCCGCCTCGATCATGCTCGCCCGACCTCGAGCGGCGCCGCAGTTTTCAACCCACGGCGCTGCGGGCAAAACCACCCGCAGGATGGTGCTGCCGTGATGGACGCCGCCGGACTGCTGTTCCCTTAAACGCCTATGCCTTATGCAGGCGCAGCCCCACAACTTATCGCCCCTGCGCTACAGGTTCTCCCGCTCCACGCTCCCTCGGATTCTGCCTGGGGTGGGCACCCCAAAGAACGCAGTTGCTTTTCATCGAAGGCATGACATTGATATAGGAAGTTAGATTGTTTTAATGTTCGTTTGAGGAAATGTTATGGCTGAAACTTACTCTTCCTTCTGCAATAGCCCCGAGCACATCTGGCGCCCCAATCGACGCGAATTCCTCTTTGTCGGCTTGATAGGCAGTCTCGGGTTGACCCTCGGCAATGCCATGCGGCTTCAGGCCGAAACTTTGGGGACTGGCGCCCGCGCTCAGGGGGTTATCAATATCTTTCTGCCGGGAGGCATAGCTGCCCAGGAATCGTTTGATCCGAAGCTGCTGGCGCCAATCGAGTATCGTGGGCCGCTGGGGACGGTCAAAACCAAGCTCGAAGGTGTTTATTTTTCAGAAGACCTCAAGCGAACGGCGGAAATTGCCGACAAAATCTGTGTTATCCGCTCGATGACTCACGGGGAAGCGGACCACAACCGCGGGACGCATAACATGTTCACCGGCTGGCGTCCAAGCCCTGCGGTGCAATACCCCAGCATCGGCAGCATCGTGTCGCACGAGCTGGGGCCGCGGAATGATTTGCCGCCGTATGTTTGCATCCCGACGCAACCGAACCCCTTCGCCGGCACCGGCTATCTCGGCTCCGCTTACGGGCCGTTCAGTCTCGGGGCAGACCCGGCCAATCGCGGGTTCAAGGTGCGCGACCTCAATCTGCCAAACGGGGTGGACGAGAAGCGCTTTGCCGAGCGGCGCGCGATGCGGGCGGTGGTGGATGCGCATTTCAGCGCCATCGAGAAATCGGATGCGCTCGAAGGGATGGACTCATTTTATCAGCGCGCCTACGCCATGATGAGTTCGGACAAGGCGCGTGAGGCCTTTGACCTCAAGAAAGAGCCGGAGAAATTGCGCGCTGACTACGGGCACAATGCGGCCGGCCAACGGATGCTCCTGGCCCGGCGCCTGATCGAGTCTGGCGTGCGATTCGTTTCCCTGACCTACGGCGGTTGGGACCACCACGATAATATCCGCCAGGGGGTCACCAGCCAGATGCCCGCATTTGACCAGGCCTTCGCCGCCCTCATCAGGGACCTGGCGCAGCGTGGGATGCTTGATTCGACTCTGGTGCTCGTGACCACCGAGTTTGGACGCACACCCAAGGTCAACGGCACAGCCGGGCGAGACCATTATCCGAAAGTTTTCAGCATCGTGATGGCCGGAGGCGGCGTTAAACAAGGCTGCATCCACGGGGCAACCGACCCGACCGGGAGCGAAGTCGATGCTGACGGGCTCACCGTGCCCGATTATGCGGCCACCATTTATCACCTGCTGGGGATTGACTGGGACAAGACGCTGCTGGCCGGCGCTCGTCCGGTGAAAATCATCAAGGACGGCGAAGTGGCCCAGGCACTGCTTGCCTAACGAATGAGCCCGGCGACCGCGGACCGGGTCAGAAGGGGAGGGATGAAAGTCACTGTAATGGTTCGCCTTTCCCAGGGCTGTGTCAGGTCAAGTTTTGGCCGTTGCACGGGCGTCTCGGCCGTGGGGACTCGGGCAAGATGTCCGAGCCACAGTCTGAGGGCAGGCCTCGCTAGTAAACTGGCAACTAAGTTTCGTCACATGCGCCGGAAAGCAATTCCCTCTCATCCTTTGGAGGAGAGGGCCAGGGAGAAAAGGCCCTCGGTCTCGAAACGCCTGTGTCACAGTACTAGAGCGGCTGTCTCGTTGTTGTCTTTCTTTTGCGTCGTCCTCACCGCGACGGCCGGCTCGCCCCATGTTGCCTCCCTCCTGCCCACCGGCGGTCAGCGCGGCACGGAACTTGAAGTCACCTTTGCCGGCGACCGCTTGCAGGACGCGCAGGAAATCCTTTGTTACGAACCGGGTATTCAAGTCGCGGGGCTTGGTGAGGTCACCAACAAGCTGGTCAAAGCGCGGTTGAAGCTCGCCGCTGATTGCCCCCTTGGCGAATACCATCTGCGCGTGCGAACCGCCTCCGGCCTTTCGGAGCTGCGCACTTTCTTTGTCGGACCGTTTCCTGCGATTGACGAAATGGAACCGAATAATGATCCAACGAACGCCCAAAAAGTCCCTCTCAACTGCACCGTTGCCGGTGTAATCAAGAACGAAGACGTGGACTGCTTCGCGGTGGAGATGAAGAAAGGTCAACGCCTCTCGGCGGAGGTGGAGGCGATGCGGCTGGGGCGCAGTTCGCTGGATGCGCGGCTGACGGTGCTGGACCCGCGCGGGGCAGTTTTGGCGGATGTCGATGATACCTGGCTGGCCATGCAAGACCCCTTCATCAGCCTTGCGGCGTCTGAAGATGGGACGTACGTCGTTCGTTTACGCGAGGCCGGCTATGGCGGCGGCAACGATTGCCATTACCGGCTCCATATCGGCTCGTTTCCACGGCCCGATTCGGTCTTCCCGCCGGGTGGCAAAGCGGGCGAACCGCTCGCTTTAACATTTTTTAGCGAGGCCACTGGAGCTTTTACCAACGAACTAAAGCTGCCGGAACGTGCCGGTGAAAAATTCGGGGTTTATGCCCAGTTGGACAGCTTGCCGGCCCCTTCCCCGAACTGGATTCGCGTGTCGGATTTCCCGAACGTGCCCTTCGTGGCAACAAACCATGATCGCGACCACGCCGCCGCAACCGACCTGCTCCCGCCGCTGGCTTTCAATGGCATCATCGAGAAAAAGGGGCAGGAGGATTGGTATAAATTCCCGGCACACAAGGGCGCTGCGCTCGATGTGAGCGTTTTTGCGCGGCGCCTCCGCTCGCCGATGGATTCGGTTCTCGAGATATTCGATGCCCGCGGCCACAGCATCGCGTCCAATGACGACGCCCAGGGGGCGGACAGCTCGTTGAAGTTCACGCCGTCTGAAACCACCAACTACTTTATGCGCGTGCGCGACACCCTCGGGCAAGGCGGACGGGATTTCGTGTACCGCGTCGAGGTCACACCGGTTGAAGCGGGAGTGACGTTGAAAATCCCTGAGGTATCGCGCAACGACACCCAATCGCGCCAGTACATCGTCGTGCCGCGCGGCAACCGCTTTGCCACCCTCATATCGGCCAAGCGCGCGAATTTTGGCGGGGACCTCGATTTTCACATCGAGGGGTTACCACAAGGGGTGACGATGCTGGCCGACACCATGCCGCGGAATGTGGAGCAGATGCCGCTGGTTTTTGAGGCGGCTGCCGATGCGCCAATCGGCTGCAAGCTGCTTGACCTGACCGCTACCGGGACCAACGGGACAAGCCAGGTTATTGGAAAGTTTCGTCAGGACGTGGAATTGGTCGAGGGCCCCAATGGCGCGAGCTTCTATGGCACGCGCGTGGATAAGCTATGCGTTGCGGTGACCAAAGAGGCGCCGTTTAGGGTCGCTATTGTTCAGCCGAAGGTCCCACTGGTTCAAGGCGGCTCAATGCCTTTGGAAATCGTTGCCCAGCGCGACCCCGCCTTCGACGAACCCATCGAGGTTCATATGGTATGGAACCCGCCCGGTGTGAGTTCCCAATCCGAAGCGACTATTCCCAAGGGGGAAACCAACGTGGTGTACCAGCTCAATGCGGGGGGCGCCGAAGCACGGGTTTGGAAGATTGCGGTCTTGGGTCAAGCGAACGTCGAGGGAGGCCCGGTTTTCGTATCGTCTCAACTGGCGGACCTGGAAGTCGCAGCGCCTTTCCTGACAGGGAAGATCGAGACGCTTCGGCTCAATCCCGGCAAAACAGCCCAGCTCACTGTGACTCTGCAGCATGCCAAGCCCTTTGAAGGCAAAGCGCTTGTCACTTTGCGCGGTTTACCTGATAAGATTACCGCCCCTGCCAAGGAGATAACTAAGGATGATTCGGAGGTCGTCTTCGAAGTGACAGCCGATCCAAAGTGCTCGCTCGGTTCGCACCGAGACCTCTTTTGCACAGTCGATATCAAACAAAACGGGGAGACCATTGCCCATACAATCGCTCATGGCGGCATCCTCCGCGTGCTGCCTCCGAGAAAGGCCGAAACCAAACTAGCCTCAGCGGGCGGAAGGTGAAAGGAAGCAGACCTGTGCCGTTTCAAATTCTGAAAACTTTAGGCAGTTCAAAAGCGCCAGAGGACTGGTGCAGTCCAAGACGCTTCGCGCGGACTAGCCGCAGGTGTTTTGTTTTTGTAGTCGTTTTGGCCTGGAGCGGCTTGCCGGTCAGTGCCTCCCCGAGTGCGCCGGCCTCCGACATCAAAGTCTATCCTCCTGTCATCCAGCTTGTCTCGGCCAGTGCGCGCCAACAGGTGGATGTGCAAGCCAACTATGCCGATGGCATCACCCGGGACGTGACCTCGCAAGCCGCCTTGAGCAGCGGCAATGAGGGAATTGCCCGCATCGAAAAGACCACACTGATTCCCGCCGGTGATGGCCGGACCGATTTACGCGTCGTGTTCGATGGCCGCACGGTTGTCGTGCCGGTCACCGTCTCGAATGCGCTCGTGCGGGCGGCTGTCAGTTTCAAGCTCGATGTGATGCCCGTCTTTACCAAGGCCGGTTGCAACGCCGGCGCCTGCCATGGCACCTCGCGAGGCAAAGACGGATTTCACCTGTCACTTTTTGGTTTTGATCCCGATGGCGATTACTACCGCCTGACCCGCGAACAGATTGGCCGGCGGGTTAATCTGGGAATTCCCCAAGAGAGCCTTATCGTGCAGAAAGGCCTGGGAGCCGTGCAGCATACCGGGGGCGTGCGGTTTGGGACCAACAGTGATCTGTGCCAAACGCTTGTCAAATGGCTTGCGGCGGGCGCCACCAATGACCCGCCCAATATCGCCAAACTCATCGGTATCGAAATCTTTCCCAAGTCTGCCGTGCTGGCCGGTTCCAATAGCGTGCAGCGCTTCGTCGTGCAGGCCCATTATTCCGATGGTGTGCTGCGGGATGTCACGCCCTTGACCGTTTTTCTCAGCAACAATGAAGGCGCCGCACGGGTCGCCGAGGATGGCACTGTCACAGCCGGCCAGCGCGGGGAGGCCTTCATCCAGGCGCGTTTTGGCGAATTCAACGTCGGCGCCCAAATCATCGTCATCCCGGCCAACCTGCCCTATCGCTGGCCCGACATCGCCGCCCGCAATTACATTGACGAGGCCGTTTACGGCAAATTGAAGAAGCTGAGGCTAATCCCTTCTGCTGTCTGCGACAACACCACCTTTCTGCGCCGGGCATTCCTCGATATCACCGGCACCCTGCCCACAGCGGAGGAGATTGAAAAGTTCGCCGCCAACAAAGACCCGGCCCGTCGCGCGCGCTTGGTTGACCAGTTGCTCGGTCGAAAGGAATTCGCGGAATTGTGGGTCATGAAATGGGCGGAGCTGCTGGAAATCCGCTCTCGTGATAACATGGTGTATCCCAAGGCGGCGTTGGCTTATTTCGAATGGCTGCGCGATCAGATTCAGACCAACGTGCCTCTGGACCGGATTGTGCAGAGCCTCCTGACGGCTTCGGGCAGCAACCTGCGCGACCCCGCAGCTAACTATTACCAGATCGAGCCGGACACCCTGAAGCTGGCCGAAAATACGGCCCAAGTGTTCATGGGCATGCGCATCCAATGCGCCCAATGCCACAATCACCCCTTTGATCGCTGGACCCTGAACGATTATTACGGCTTCGCCGCCTTCTTCGCCCAGGTCGGGCGCAAGCCGGGCGATGACCCGCGAGAGACGGTTATTTTTGATCGGGGAAGCGGCGAGGTCAAACACCCGGTCACCGGCGCCGTGATGCGGCCCAAATTCCTGGGCGGTGACACCCCCCAAATCAAAGACGAGCCGCGCCGTGTTGTCTTGGCGCGGTGGCTGACTTCGCCCCAGAACCCTTACTTCGCGCGCAACGTGGCCAACATCATCTGGGACCATTTCCTCGGGCGCGGTGTGATCGAACCGGTTGATGACGTGCGCATTAGCAACCCACCGTCGAATCCCGAGTTGCTCGGCGCCATGGCGGCAAAGCTGGTCGAGTATAAATACGATTTCAAAAGACTCGTGCGCGATATCTGCACCTCCCGCACCTATCAACTCAGTTCGATCCCCAATGACACCAACGCCGGGGACGACCGCAATTTCAGCAAGGCGGCCCTGCGCCGTATTCGGGCTGAGGTCCTGCTGGATTGCATCAGCCAGGTGACCGAGACGCAGGATAAGTTCCCCGGTCTGCCGCGCGGGGCCCGGGCGGTCGAAATCGCCGATGGGAACACCGCCAACTATTTCCTGACCACCTTTGGCCGCGCCTCGCGAACGACCGTCTGTTCGTGCGAGGTGAAGATCGACCCCAATCTTTCACAGGCCTTGCACCTGTTGAACGGAGGCACCGTCGAGAACAAGATCGACCAGGGCGGGGTGGTGAGAAAGCTGCTCAAAAAGGGGAACACCCCCGAAGAGATTATCCAGGACCTCTACTTGCGCTGTTTCAGCCGCAAACCTACGGACGAAGAATTAACAAAGCTGGAACCGTTTCTTAAGTCCGGCGCCAAACCGGAACAGGTCTTAAATGACGTCTTTTGGTCCCTGCTCAATTCCAAAGAATTCGTTTTCAACCATTGAAGACCGGCGGAAAAGCGATGAATGATGCAACGGCGGCTCTGCGCGCGCCTTGGCAACCGCACCGACATGCAAGGCAGCCCAGGCGCTTCGCGCAATCGAGTTGCTGGGCGGCGCTATGGCTTTGCGCTTGCGGCCTCTCCGTTCCTGCTTCTCATGCCCAAGACAAAATCGATTACAACGACCATATCCTCCCCTTGGTCGAGGCCAACTGCGCTAAATGCCATAACCCGGATAAAAAAAAGGCCGACCTCGACCTGACCAGCTATCAAAGCGCTCTCAAAGGCAGCGGTTCAGGGACGATTGTTTTATCCGGCAACCCGGATGGGAGCAAACTTTGGAAGGCCTTGACGCATGCCGAGGAGCCGTTCATGCCCCCGAACCGGCCCAAACTTGGTGAAAAGGACCTCGATGTTTTCAGAAAATGGATCGGCGATGGTCTGCTCGAAAGCGCCGGCGGCAAGGCCGTGGCTATCGCCAATTCGGGCATAGACCTGGCGCTCAAACCCGAAACTATCGATAAACCGACCGGTCCCCCGCCCATGCCCCAGGACCTGCCGATTGAGCCCGTCGTCCACACCGCCCGCATGAATGCCATCACTGGTTTGGGGGCCAGCCCTTGGGCCCCGCTTGTCGCTGTGGCTGGAGAAAAGCAAATCCTTCTGTTCCATACTGGAAGCCTGCAATTACTGGGCATTCTCCCGTTTGATGAAGGCCAGCCTGTGGGCCTGAAGTTCAGCCATAATGGAAAGCTCCTGCTGGCCTGTGGCGGGCGCGGGGCCAAATCCGGGCGCGTGGTCCTTTGGGATGTTGCCAGCGGGGAACATCTGCTGACGTTAGGTGAGGAATACGACACCGTCCTGGCTGCCGACATCCGCCCCGACCAGTCCCAAGTCGCCTTGGGCGGTCCGAGCCGTCTGGTCAAGATTCTCTCGACCAGCACCGGCCAGGTGCTGCATAAGATCAAAAAACATACCGACTGGGTGACGGCGGTGGCTTTCAGCCCCAACGGGCAGATGCTGGCCACTGCGGATCGGAATGGCGGCATCAGCGTCTGGGACCCTGATGCCGGCCAGGAACTCTTTACTCTGGCAGGCCATAAATCGGCGGTCACCGCCTTAAGCTGGCGCCCGGATTCCAAACTCCTGGCTTCATCAAGCGAAGACGGCACTATCAAACTTTGGGAACTCCAGGAAGGCAAACAGGTCAAAAGCTGGGCCGCCCATCGTTCCGGGACGCTTTGTGTCAGTTACGCCCGTGACGGGCGCCTGGTAAGCTGTGGCCGTGATAATACTGTGATCCTTTGGGACGCTAAGGGGAGCAAAGTCCGCCAATTCGATTGCTCGGGCGATTTTCCCCTTCGCGTTGCGTTCGATGATGATGGTGGCCGAATCTTTGCCACGGATTTCCAGGGTCGCGTCACGGCCTGGTCCGCTGCGGACGCCAAACGCGTCGCGATGTTGGATGCCAATCCGCCTCTGTTGGCGGATCAAATTGCCGCCGCGCGGCAACAGTTGCAGGAAATCCAAAGCCGGCTAAACGGCACGCCCGCGGATGCGGCGTCTGCGGCCAAAACAGCGAAGGCCAGGCCTGGCTCGCCACAGCCTCAAGCCACCAGTCTCCAGGCGGAGCTGGCCGCAGCCAATGCCAAACTCGAACGGTTGCAGGCAGCGGAGGTTTTATCCTCCATCTACCGCTTGCGCGAGACCATCACCACAGAAAAACGCGAACACGACCAGTTGACCGCGTCTTTGGCGGCGCACAAAGCACAACCCGCCCCTTCGCGAGACGCTGAGGCAAAGGCTGATTCATCCGAGTTGCTCCTCGATAAACCAATCGCGCGCCAACTCGCCTTCGAGTTGAAAGCAGCCCAATCGCGCGTGGACCGGCTGCTGTCGCAATATCGGGCTGCGTTGGCAGGCGCCCAGGTATCACCCCGCAACAGAAGTTCTTAGCGAGGCAGCCGCGAGCCTGCCGATATCCCGCCTTTAACCGCAAGATGCTCGAAGAGATTGCGGAGGGCGAGCATCGCAGGACCACCAGCCCCGCTCGCGGGCGACAAGTGGTAGGCCGCGCTTAGCCGCACGATTCAGTTTGAACAGGAAGCCTGTGTCGTGCACCCTTGTGGCTGGTCACTGAATGGTGAGGCGCCGTTTGTGCCTCCGTTGCCCACAAAAACGCCTCAAAAATCTCCGTTCCCTCCTGTTTCTTTCTGCGTGGTCACGGTTCCATAATGACGGCAGCGGAACGGGCCGGAACCTCGAGCACCCCTTTGGTTGCCTTGGCTTGGGGATGCTCGGGCGTAGCAACCACCAGCTTTTGGGCATTTGGTAACTCCACTGTGGCGCGGCAGGCCTTGCTGAACTCCTGGTTGGCGACCACGACCGCCCGTTTGCCTGCTGTCGTCACGAATACCGAATAGCGGACGGGTCCGTTGGCCGTAACCTTCGCCCCGAGGGTATCCCGAAAATCAGCGTCCCACAAATAATCCTTGTACGCCCGGCGCAACGCATCGATCTTCTTTCCGTAAGCCAAGGTCTGGGGAAAATCGGCCAAGTGGCCTTTATAGTAATAAGGCTCATACATGATCACGTAGCGGTTCAGCAAAATCAGGTTGAGCATTTCCCGATCATCAAAGCCGCTGACCCCCGCCAGCATCGGCAGGCGCGAATCGATGTACTGGCATATCGGTATGGCCGTCACACCGGTCTCCGACACCGGGTAGTACTGCATCAACCAGTCCTGGGGTCCTTCGCCCGCAAAAAGGAAGCCGGGATTGACCTTGTCGGCGGCCCGGCGCAGCTTTGCAGCCAGGGGCAAGTCCCCGAAATAGACGAAACCGGGCGGGGTGTAGCCGTGCCCCGGCGCAAAATTATACTCAGCCGGGCCATGGTGGCAGACCTCGTCGAAGAGCCACCCTGCAGCCCCAAGGCCCAGCAGTTTCTCAAATTCTTCGGCGGCCAGGGCCCTATAGGCCGGGCAGAGAAAATCCATGACGGCCCGGCGCCGATTATTAATGCCCGCCAATTGAGTGGGAGTCACATAGCTATACCCGCCCTGTTCGTATGGAATGCCATACGGGTCCCTGACCTCATACTTATACAGTTCGTTCGTATAGCGCGCCGTTGTCTTGTCCGCCCAATTCAACTTGCCAAACAGGATAACCTGGACGCCCTTGGTTTGGATTTGCGCAATCGCTTGCTGAAATTCCTGCCGTGTGCCAAGTCTCGGGTCAGTATCCTGCGAAGGGTCGTCCCGGTCCTGCCCGCCCCTGTTCCAGCCCACCAACTGCACGGCCCTCACACCATTGCGGGCGTACTCTTCCCCATATTTCACCAAGTTGGTGTAAGGAATCGTGTAGTCCTCCTCGGGCGTGTTGAGACGCAGCATGCCCCAGGAATGCACGTGCGTGACCCACGGCGGAAGGCGCGCCGGCTTGAACCATGTGGCCCGCCATTGTTTGTAGAGATCGACCCCCGCGTGCCAGTCCCCTCGGTAGCAGCGCAGCACCACCGGCGCCAGTTGCAACCTCGAATGAGGATGCGCAAAGAGAAAATGGCAGGCGCGGAATTCTAAATGGGCCGGGACGCCGGAGATTTCATCTGTCTCGGCCACCCGATTGTTAACCGATGAGAGCAACCCCGGGTGCTGCTCAAAAACGTATTGCAGCAAATACGGCTGGGCCGGGTTCTGCATTTCAACGTAAAGCCCTTCTTGAGGCGATTGAATCAAGCAAAAAAGACTCCGGTGCGAATCGAAGGTTTTGGTGGGGAAATTGACGCCCCAATAGCCTTTCCCATTGCTGAAATTCGGATAGATGCTCTCGGCTTGCAGATTGCCGTACCACATCGTTCTGACCTGCAGGGACGAGTCGCGGCCAGGCGCATTGAGGTCCCCCAGGCAAGGGTAATCGAGGGCCTCCACCGTCAGCGGTGAATCGTTTTCCAACTCGGCCCCGAAGCTGAGGCTCCCGTTGGTTAATGTGACGGTTGCCGTTAGCGTCATGGGCAACACGCCGCCGTGTTCACTCAGCAGGTCCTTCCATTGGATTCGGACTTGGTCTTTGGACTCCTTTTGAACCTCAGCGGGGCGCTGCTTTTGGCCCAAAACAGAATTGTCGCGACGGTCCGGCAACGGGGCCAGCAGCCGGAACGACACACCCAATTCTGGCCGGCGTTCGATGAGCCAATGACTCGATTTGCTCTCGAGCCGGGTCAGCGCGCCCGAATCCGCATCAAAGCCGGCCAGCAGTTGGCCGTCCTCCAGAACGACCTCATGGCCAACAACCGTCAGATTGGCTGATGCGACCAGAACAGCTAAAAAGCGAATTACATTCTGCATCGTCACAGTCAGCGCTAACCGCCGCGATTGCGAACGGTTTACTTCCCGGGCTTGTTGAATTGCTTGTGCTGTCTTCATATTTGCGGGTGAACCCCACCAGGGTCGTGGACAAAAAGCTGTCCAAGTGCCCGTGCTTATTTCCAATGGTCAATTGGTCTTCATGCGTGGTTACGAGCGCATCGAGGTGATGGTGGAAAAGACCTGTGTGCGTTCTCGCCGCTCATTGGAAACTGATGAATACCACAACAATTATGTCAGGACGCGCCTGCGCCCGCAATTGAAGGATTTGGATGTATGAAGAATCTTTCAGCTTTCCATTCGAGAGACATGCCGAGTCGAATTCTGCTGTCATTCGCATGCCGTTGATAATAATGGCGCGTCCGGCAGGACTTGAACCTGCAACCTTCTGATCCGAAGTCAGAAGCTCTATCCAATTGAGCTACGGACGCATCCAGGTAAGCCGATGTTACACGGCGCGCTGTGGATTATCAAATAAAGCCGTGGCGTGAGGCGGCTCAAATTTGAGCGGGTTCTTCGTATTGATTAGGGTCTCCCCACATCGGGTCCTACATTAGTCGGCTCCTGCATTAGTACAGAATGGTGAAGGAACCATCTGCCTCGGGCACCACGGCAGGAAATGTCCAGGGTGGGACCCCCGCGGCGGCGCCGGTGCGTTTGGCGCCGCGAGTCAGGTCGATACACTCCCAGGCCAGGCTGCCGCCCTTTGCCCAGCCAGTGCCTTCGGTCCAGGTTGTGAGCAGAAAGGGCTCTCTGCCGCGGCTGAAAGCAAAGGCCGGGTGTTTGCGGTCCGTCCCAGTGCCCCCGGCGGGCAAAGCCTGCACAGGCGGAGCGAGCGTCTGAGGCAGGAACGAGCCGCGATAAACCTGTCCCTCGGTCTCCCACATGGCAAACAAAGCACCGGAAGGGTCGAGGCCGAGGGCGGGAGTGCTCATTGGGCAAGCGGAGATGTGCCAGGGGCCCAGCAGGACGGAGCGGAAAGATTGTCCGGCATCAGCAGAGACCAGCAACCGCGAGTCGCGATTGGCCTGGTCATCGGCTGAACGATAAACTACTGCGACGATGTTTGTTCCGGTGGCGAATGCTTTTAGGCCGCAACAGGCGCAGACCCCTCCGACGGCCACGCGTTGTTCCGAGGCAAAGGTGCTGCCATCGTCAGTGGAAAGGGCCAGGTAAACGCCCCGATGCACCTCATCATCCGGGCCATTTTTGGCATGGCCATGCCAAAAAACATAGACGCGGCCATTGGCGCCGACGGCAACCGAGCCGCCGCCGTCCAAATCTATCGTTGAGGTCATCAAGTTGCGCTGCGGCTCAAAACGGCGGCCTGTACTATCCAACCGGGCGTAAAGCATAGGGGCGCCTCTGACGCCGTTACCTTGGGATTGAGAGCCATTCCAGACCACATGAACACGCCCATTCGATCCTACGGCAAGCTGCGCGCCGCGGACGGTGCCCAGGGCAATCGCGCTGCCCGGCACGTCGTTTACCCGCATGGGCACAGTAAAAGCAGTCGAACCATCCACGCGCCGGCTGTAAAAGACATCGCAGTGAGCCGGGTCGCCTTTCAAATAGACCAGGTGAGCTGCTCCTTTGGAATCGACCACTGCCTGGGGCTGCAATCCTCCGTTCGGTGTGCGAGCGGGGCGCACCTCCTGGGCGGCAGCACTGGTGATGGAGTCTAGAATGACGAGCGCCAGAAGCGCCAACGCCAGCGCCGGCAAACGGGGGCGGGCGCACAGGCGGCAACGCTGCCCGGTTCGGCACTGCAAAGGCATTATGAATTGCGTTTGAACACCAATTAGATCGGCCAACGGGCGGCAAAGATCAAGGGCTGTAAAAGAGTTGGGTGTGAGTCGCCATGGAGGTATGGTGGGAGCGAGGAGGAGAACTCGCTGTTAGGCGAGCCCACACCCGAAAGTGTCGCGTGATGCCCGGAGGCAGCCGAATGGTCAGGAGCACAGAACGTAATCATCACTAAATCAGAGGCTAATGAAGCCAGGCAAGGCGTCTTACCATTTTTTGGCAAGGATTAGACATTTCTTGTAAGCCAACCTGCAGAGAAAAGTTAAACCGCCAAATAGCGGGAGTATGCGAAAAGGACCTGGTTGTCGCGCGTATTCCGCATATTCCGCGGTTCAAAAAATCCTTTAGGCGAGGTTTTGGGCGGAAAATCCAGGTTTGACTTATGCGCGGCTGCTGCTAGAAAAGAGACAGAGAACAAAGGCACGAACGGTTATGAAAAAGATTTTCATTCTTTGCGCGGTGTGGTTGGTGACGGCTGCGGTTTACGCCGGGCAATACCCGGAGATCAAAATGGCCGAACTGAAATCGGCGATGGCATCGAGTCGCGTGACGCTTTTGGATGCCAATGGGACTGATTCATGGAAAGAGGGGCACATCCCCGGGGCGATTGATTTTGTGGGCAATAAGGAGAAGTTGTCGAGTCTATTGCCGAAGAACAAAGATGCCCTGGTGGTGGCGTACTGCGCGGGGCCCCGATGCCAGGCCTACAAATCCGCCGCCGCTGCAGCAGAAAAGCTCGGTTATAAGAACGTGAAACATTTTGCTGCCGGGATTTCCGGATGGCAACAAGCCGGCGGCAGGACGGAGCGTGGGAGCTAGGGCTGGCACACGCGCCCGAGGCGTGGAGCGTCAGAGCGTGTCAGTCTGAACACTTGTCGCCTCACACTCTCCGGCGCTCGTTTCAAGATCGCGCCTTGGCAAAAATCCGGTTTGCTTCTTCCAGAGTCTCCTTCGACCCGATATCGAACCAAATCCCAGGCACGTTCCACGTATAGACCGGTGTGCGCGAGTAAAGCCACTGAACCAGGCGGCCAGGCTGGTCGGGATTATTGCCCTCAGCCACATACTGCCGAATCAGGGGCAGGGCCGCGCGCGGGTAAAAGTAGAGGGCGATTGCGGTTACGGTGCTTGATGGGTTTTTGGGCTTCTCCTCAAAGAAGGTGATGCGGCCATCTGGGGCCAGGGTGAGTGCGCTGTACTTTTTAACCTGCTCGAGGTCCTTTACATCGTAAGCCGCGACGACGGGGGCGTTTTTTTGGCGGCAGAAGCGTCCGAATGCCTCGAGCTTTTCGCTAAACAGGTTATCGCCGGCGACCACAATGAGGTCGTCATCGACCTTCTGAGTCTCGAGCACGAAATGGATGTCCCCGATGGCCCCGAGCTTATTTGAATCATCGGTCGAGCCGTCATTGACGATAGTAAAACTGAGGTGGGCCTTCGAATGGCAACTGAGCGACCACTCTTCGAACTGTTTTGCGAATTTGGCATTGGTGGCGACGTAGATGCGGTCCAGACCACCGATGGGAGCAAGATTATCCAGGACGTATTCGACCATGGGCTTGCCGGCGACGGGCAAGAGCGGTTTGGGCCGGGTGAGAGTTAGTGGATAGAGCCGCGTAGCATAACCGGCTGCGAGGATAATAACCTTCATATATGGGCTACTTGTTTTCGAATAAGCTGGGGGCAATCTGGCGGGCCAGTTCCTGGCAGCGCGCCAGGATGTCGCCTGCCAACTCGCATTCCAGGGCAAAGGCGGCCAGTTCCCTGGCCTCGCTGAGCTTGAGGCGGCGGATGAGAAATTTAAGCGGAGGGACCAGGGCCGGGGCGGAGCTAAGTTCATCGACACCCAGGCCCAGCAGCAGAGGGGCCAGGACAGGGTCACTGGCCATCTCGCCGCAAACACTGACCCAGATTTTGTGGTGGTGGGCAGCATCGACGGTGGCTTTGATGAGCCGGACGATGGCCGGATGGGTCGGCTCGTAGAGATGGGCGATTTTTTCATTCATCCGATCCACTGCCAGTGAATATTGAATGAGGTCATTGGTGCCGATGCTGAAAAACTTAAGACGTTTGGCGAGCGACTCGGCCACCACCACAGCCGATGGCGTCTCGATCATAGCCCCCACCTCGAGATGTTCGTCAAAGGGGATATTCTCCTTGCGCAATTGGGCTTTGCACTCTTCGACCAGCGCATTGGCCTGGTTTAGCTCTTCCAAACCCGAGATCATCGGATACATCATCTTGAGATTGCCGAGGGCGCTGGCCCGGAGGATGGCCCGAAGCTGTTCGCGAAAGATATCCTTCTCCTCGAGGCAAAAGCGGATAGCGCGCCAGCCCAGAAAGGGATTGAGCTCGCGCGGCAGGGGCATGTGGGCCATCAACTTATCCCCGCCCAGGTCGAGCGTGCGGATAACGACCGGCAACGGCTTGAGGGCGGATGCGGCCTCAGAATAGGCCTGAAATTGCTGCTCTTCGGTCGGGGGCAGTTCGCGATTAATGAAGAGATACTCGGTGCGAAACAGGCCAACCCCTTCGGCGCCGTTGGCCTTGACAGCTTCGGCGTCGCCGGGGTTCTCGATATTCGCCGAGAGAAAAACCCGGTGACCGTCGAGTGTAACGGCGGGCTTGAGGAGGATGTCCCTGAGTTTCTCCTGAAGGCTGACTTGCTTGCGGAGCAGTTGGCCGTATTCGAAGAGGCTCTGGTCGGTGGGATTGACGATGATGAGGCCGTTGAAGCCATCCAGCAAGGCGTATTGGCCCGTCTCCAACCGGTTGCTGGCATCCTTGAGGCCGACGACCGCCGGGATGCGCAACGAGCGGGCCATGATAGCGGTGTGGGAGGTTTTGCTGCCGACATCAGTGGCGAAGCCCAGGACATTGCGCTTGTCCAATTGAGCGGTATTGGAGGGAGTCAGATCATGGCTGATAATGACGCACGGTTCTTTGAGATGGCGCAGGCCGAGTTCCTCTTCGAGACCGAGCAGGTTGTTCAACACCCGCGAGCTGACGTCGCGCATATCGGTCGCGCGCTCGCGGAGGTAATCGTCCTCGATAGCGGCCAGCGTTGCCGCGTAGCGCTCAGCGACGGTATGAAAAGCAAACTCGGCGTTGACCTTTTCTTCCTGGATGACTCGCACGATTTCGTCGAGCAGGGTGCGGTCTTCCAGCACGAGCAAATGCGCGTCGAAGATGCTCCCCTCCTCGGCGCCCATGGCTTCACTGACGCGGCGCTGGACCTCGAGCAGTTGATGGCGGGTCTGGACCAGCGCCCGTTCGAGCCGGTTGATCTCGTCGGGTAACTGCGCATCCGGCAGCGTCCGCCGCGCGATGGCGGGCCGGTCTCGACGCAGCACGAGAATTTTTCCACGGCACACGCCGCCCGAAACAGGAATTCCCCGGAAGACCTGTTCTCCCTTTGGCAACGGCTCAGGCATTGAAAAATCTTTAACTGAACCCCTCCCGATTGGAAAGAAATTCTTTTACTGCGAGAGAATAGGCTTGCCAGGAGGCTTGGTGTTCTTTTTCACTATGGAGAAGGCCACAAAGTCTCTCCGCGCGCGGGCGCGGCCTGCAGCCTTTGCGGACTGCGGCGCAATTACTTTTGGCGCGGCGCGCAAGCCATCGTTCTGCGCGGTCCATCATGAAACTCAAAAGCGCAAATGCCCGGAGCGGTTTATTAGCCGGGGGCAACTGGATCATCGACCAAGTCAAGTTGATCGATGTCTATCCGCAACCCGAGCAACTGAGCAATATTCGCAGTCAATCCGAAGGCACCGGTGGGGCTGCCTATAACGTGCTGATGGACCTGGCGCGTTCCCGCGCGCCCTTTCCACTCTGGGCCGCCGGGCTGGTAGGCAAAGATGCCTTGGGCCAGCGCATCCTGGATGATTGCCGCCAAAACAAAATTGATGTGCGCCACCTCGGAGCAACTCCCAAAGCCCCCACTTCCTACACCGATGTCATGACCGAGCAGGGTCATGGCCGCCGCACCTTCTTCCATGCCCGCGGCGCCAATGCCTTATGGAAAGGCGCAGACCTGGATTTCGACAGGATTCGCCCTCGGATTTTTCATTTGGGCTACCTCCTGTTGCTCGATGCGTTGGACCAGCCCGACGCCACATACGGCACCAAAGCCGCCCGGCTCCTGGCCGCTGCTCAGGCTGCCGGCGTCAAGACCAGCGTCGATGTTGTCAGCGAGGACAGCGACCGCTTTCCAAAAATCGTCAACCCCGCTCTCAAGCACGTCGATTATTGCATTCTCAACGAAATCGAGGCGGGCAAAACTACCGGCTTCAAAATGCGCAGCCCGGACGGGGCGCTGGATACGGTGGCGTTGAGGCATGCGGCCGGGGCTTTGCTGCAACAGGGCGTGCGCGAACTCGTGGTCATTCATTTTCCCGAAGGGGCGTTTGCCCGCGCCCGCAGGGGCGAGGATTACTGGCAACGTTCGCTCAAGCTCCCGCCAGATTATATCGCCGGCACCGCCGGGGCGGGAGACGCCTTTTGCGCGGGTGTATTGCTGGGATTGCACCAGGAATGGGACCTGGGGCGCTGCCTGCTGACTGGAGTGTGCATTGCTTCGGCCTCGCTCTCAGACGCGACCTGCACGGCCGGGGTCAAATCCTTGGACAGCTCACTAGCCCTTGCCAGGAAGTTCGGCCTCGGCCCCAGGCTTCAAAAGGACGAATAGCGCGCCTGGCGTGTGGCGTGCGCTGGCATGCCTTTATGTCACAAACTCGAGTTGCTGTTGATGGGGAATCAGGCCGTGGTCATGGGCCTGGTCCAGAAATCGCTGGATGGCCTGCCGGCCTCTCTCTCCGTAATCCAATGTCCAATGATTCACGTACATCCCGACAAACTTGTCCGCCAGGTCGCCTCCCATGTTGCGGGCATATTGCAAGGCATGTTGCACCGCCTCGGCCCGATGCTCCAGGCCGTAACGGATGCTCGCGGTCAGTATATCAGAAATGCTTTTGCGCTCCTGCGGTGAAAAGCGCTTGTGAATCACATTGCCGCCCAGGGGCAATGGCAGCCCGTCGTTGGCTTGCGCCCACCAGGCCCCGAGGTCCTGGCACACCTGCAACCCTTCTTTCTGGTAAGTCAGTTGTCCTTCGTGAATGATCAAGCCCACCTCCGCCGCGCCGGAGTGGACGGAATCAAAAACCCTGTCAAACGGGACGACGATGAATTTGAATTCTTTGGCGGGTTTATTCAGCCAAAGCTGGAGCGCCAGAAAGGCACTGGTCATGGCGCCGGGCACCGCGATGGTCGCCTTTTCAACCTCCGCTTTGGACAGCTTCCGTTTTGCAACCAGCATTGGACCGTAACCGTCGCCCATGCTGGCGCCGGTGGGCAGCAAGGCATAGGCGCCGCTGACGTAGGCATAGGCATGGATGCTGATGGCGGTGATATCTAATTCGCCGCGAGTGGCCCGTTCATTCAGTGTTTGGATGTCCTGCAAGACGTGCTCGAATCTGAACGATTCGGTGGGAATCAAGGAATGCGCCAATGCATAAAACATGAATGCGTCATCCGGGTCGGGTGAATGTCCGAGGGTCAAAATCTTCGACATAAGCTCAGTTAGAACGGCGCCAGAAGCGGGATTACCCCTCGGCCATGACGCCGATAGACCTGAAAATCAGTGTCTGTGGTGAAGATAAGGGAATCGCTGTTCAACTCACCTTAATGGCGGCCATGACCTTTGAGGCTGCGGGTGGAAAGGTTGGGGAACCTTCCAGGCTTCCGCAAAGGTCCTTCATCCGTTCGTGAAGAGACCGTGCGCCATTTGCCGTCCTTCGTTCTTCGATCAGTTCGCGCAAAATCGCCCCCTTGGATCGGCCCCGTGCTTTGGCCTGGCCCGTCAACCAGCGCATTTGCACCAAGTCGAGCTTGAGGGTTATTCCATTCATACGGCCAGGATAACACTCATCCGTCAGCGGGAGCAACATCGCGAGAATGACTCCCGACTCCCAGGGGGTTGTATGCGAAACGCGGAAAGACCCCTTCTGACGGAGTGCGGCGGCAAGCGTTGGCAAGCGTAGGGCGAGACCGCCTTGGATTGGTCGAATCGCCCCACGCACATCGCCCATCTAATGGAAATCGCCGTCGTCGCTCCGCTCTGCCGCGAGAACAGGCGCACTCCCTTGTCGTCTGTCCTCCCAGGGCTGGGCCATTCTCAGGCAATCCCTCGGGGATGAAGTCTAAGGAAACAATGCGCCATCAAGCAGTGATTTCTGAAAGAGCCGCCTTATGGCGGCGATTAACAACTGATGAAACTGATGATTCCAGCCGGGTCGGTAACGGCTCCGGACGCGTTTGGGGCATTGCGATCATTTCCCATAGTTAATCGCGCATTTCAAGCCGTTCTTTCAAGGAAAGAGTAATCGGTCAGTGAAGTCGGGGACGGAGTAAGCCCGAGGACGGCTCTGCCGGCGCACTCCATAGAGATTACATTGCCCAAGCGGGTGGGGCGGTATGCGCACCGCCCCACCCGCAGCTCCCCAGCCTTCTGTGTTACTGTTGGACCGTCAGAACAGAATTCACGCCCCCAAACGGATTCTGAACACGCTCCTTGGCGTTGGGATCGGGCAACCATTGGCCATCGACCACGAAAAGGTATTCATGGCGGCCCGGTTTGACATTGAGGTTGCCCACCCATAGGCCGTTTCCAACCGCGGTGAGCGGGGTGTCCTCCGGTTTCCAGCCATTAAACGAGCCGGCCACATAGACCCGCTTTGCGCCTGGCCGCACGAATTCAATCGAAATTCGCTCTGGCTTGGGCATTTCGGATTTCACCGGCGCCATCTTCACGGGCTCCGCTCTTGCAGGCTCCGGCTTGGACTGAATAGGAACCGCCGGTTCTGGCTTAAATATCGCAATTTTCGCTTTCTTCGTACTCTTGATCATAGTTTCGGCAAAAAAATTATTGGCTGTTGCCTCCGGTTCGCACCGGGGCTGCTTGCGGGCTGAGCAATGAACGTGCCGAAGCTGCTGAAAGGCAAACAAACGCGGTTTCCTTCGGGAAACGGCTTCAATACGAAGATTCGTCGGTGAACAAGGCGCTGCTTGTTGTTAGATTTTTTCCAATCCGCAAAAAGATCTTCAGCCTGGCGCAAGACGCATGCGCGGGTCAGGGGGCAAGGCAGCCAGCAATTGCGCCACGGTTTTGCTTTGGCCGGGCAGAACCAGGCGGTGGGCAATCTCGCTCAACGGTTGCAGGACGAACCGGCGCTGGACGGCGCGTGGGTGTGGCAGGTTCAATTGTTCTGTCGCGCGGGTTTCCTTTCCAAAAGCGATGAGGTCCAGGTCCAGCGACCGCGGCGCGTTGGGCAGGTGCCTGCGCCGACCGAATTGCCGTTCCAGTTTTTGCAAGCGGGCCAGCAGGCTCTCTGGATTTTCTCGTGGCAGCGGTTGCAGACCCACGACGGCATTGATGAATGGAGGAGAGCCGGGTGGACAGTCCACCGGCGTGGTTTCCCACAGCGAAGACAACAGCAACGCACCGGCGGAAAACTGCTTTAGTCTCTCGATGGCTTCGAAAACGTTTTGCCGGGGATTACCCAGGTTCGAGCCAATCGCTATGAAAGCCCACGTGGCATCGGCTGGATTCGGTTCATTTGAGCCCGAGCACATCCTGCATGTCATAGAGGCCGGGGCGCTGTTTGACAACCCAATGCGCCGCACGCAAGGCGCCTTTGGCCAAAATCTCCCGGCTCGAGGCCCTATGCGTCAACTCGACCCGCTCGCCTACCCCGGCAAAAATTATCGTGTGGTCGCCGACGACATCGCCGCCGCGCACCGAATGGATGCCGATTTCGGTTGCCGTTCGTTCTCCGACGATGCCCGAGCGCCCGTAACGGACGGACTGTTCGAGCTGCTGCCGCCGCACTGCGGCGAGAATTTCGGCCAGCGTTTTGGCCGTCCCGCTGGGTGCGTCGCGTTTAAGGCGGTGATGCATCTCGACAATTTCCAAGTCGAACTCAGGCCCGAGGACCTCCGCGGCCTTGCGCGTCAACCAGAACAGGGTATTGACACCCGTCGAGAAATTCGACGAAAGCACGATGGGAATGCGGCTGCTGAAGGCGGTGATCTGAGAACGGTCTTCCTGAGAATGGCCGGTGGTCCCGATGACCATCGCTTTGCCGTGCTCCGCGCAAAGCGATGCAATCCCTGCAGTGGCGCTGTGTGAACTGAAATCGATGACCACTTCGCCCTGAGCAATCACGGCCGTGAGGTCGTCGCCTTGATCAATTTGGCCCGTGATTTGCAGCTCCGGTTGGTGGGCGGCGCAGGCCGCCAGCGCGCGGCCCATCCGGCCTTTGGACCCGGTGATGATGAGTCGTGTCATGGTTTAAATTGGGTGAATTGGCGTCTCAGGGCGCATGCGGGTCGAGACCGGTTCCCATTCTCATTTCAAAAGGCCGCAGACCTTCATTGTCTTGCGAAGCGCTTCGCGATTCTTTGCATTCATGGGCACCAGCGGCAATCGGTATTCCTCGTGGATTTGGCCCATCATGGCCAAAGCCGCTTTGATCGGCACGGGGTTGGTTTCAATGAATAAATCCTTGAAGAGCGGATAAAATTCCCGGTGTAACTTCATTGCCGCGGCGGAATTGCCGCCGGCAAAGGCCTGCACCATCCGCGCGATTTGGCGCGGGATAATGTTCGAGGCAACGCTGATGACCCCTTGGGCGCCCACCGCCATAAACGAAAGTGTCAGGGCGTCGTCCCCGCTCATGATTTCGAAGCGCGAGCCCACCGCCGCCCGCAATTGGCTCACCCGGTCCGGGTTGCCGCCGGCCTCTTTGATGCCTACGATGTTCTGGCATTCTTTTGTCAGTCGTTTAACGGTCTCGACCGCTATCTCGATGCCGCAGCGGCTGGGGATGCTGTACAAAACTATCGGAAGCTTCGTCTTGCGGGCCACCTCACGGAAATGTTGGAAGAGGCCTTCCTGGGTTGGCTTGTTGTAATACGGGGCGACCTGCAGCGACCCATCCGCGCCGGCGGCTTCCGCGCGCTCAGTCAGATAGACGGCTTCACTGGTCGAGTTGCCGCCTGTGCCTGCAAGCACCTTGATACGCCGGGCGGCAAATTCAACACAAAGAGCGATGATCTGGATATGCTCGTCGTAATTGACCGTTGGCGATTCGCCAGTGGTCCCTACGGGCACGATGCCATCGACGCCTCCCGCGATTTGCTTTCTAACCAGCCGTTCGAGAGCGGCTTGGTCGATTTGGCCGCCTTTGAATGGCGTCACAATGGCAGTGTAAGTTCCGGTGAACATAGGCTTGCTTTACAGTTCGATTCGGCCCTCAAAGACAAATTCAGCCGGGCCCGTCAAACAGACCCGCTCAAAACCGCCGTCCTCCTCCCCGAAGCTCACTTCGAGCAGGTCGCCCCCTTCAACGCGCACCTGAACAGGGGAACCAAATCGATGCACGCGCGCCGCCACCAGGGCTGAGGCGGTCACTCCCGTCCCGCACGCCAGCGTTTCGCCTTCCACGCCCCGCTCGAATGTCCTTACGCGAATTTGCCCGGGGCCAAGCACCTGAACAAAATTGACGTTGGTGCCTTTGGGGGCGAAGCGAGGATGGCGGCGAATCTCGGGACCTAATTGCTGGACCATGGCCTTATCCGCATCCGGCACAAACAGGACGGCATGTGGAACCCCGGTGTTGAGGGAATGGACTTCCAGCGGCCCGGCGGCCAAGGGGAGTTGTTCGTTCAGGCGCATTTCGCCGGGGGCCGTCAGCGTCACTTGAATGCGCTCGCCCTGGAAATGCGCCCTGATCAGCCCCGCCCCGGTCTCGAATGTTAGATCGCGGTCCCAGCCGACCCGGCGCTGGACGAACCGGGCGAAACATCGCGCCCCGTTGCCGCACATCTCTCCGATGCTCCCGTCGCTGTTAAAGAACTCCCAAGCCCAATCCGCCTGCGAGGTCCGGGCGGGGATGAGAAGGATAATCCCGTCCGCCCCGACACCCCGATGCCGGTCGCACAAACGCACGATCTCGGGTCGAGTCAGGCGGATTCCCTGGGCGCGGTTGTCAATCAATAAAAAATCGTTGCCTGCCCCGTTCATCTTGGTGAAATCCAAAACCACGGCTCGGGAAAGTATCGCCCAAAGCCCAAAGTTCAAGGGCTAAGTGATTGTTGCCAGACCACGCCCTTTGGTGACCTGCCCAATCACCCACGCCGCCTGACGCCGCTTGAGGATGAAGCGCAGCACTTCCTCTGCGCGTTCCCGAGCTGCGATGACAACCATCCCAATCCCCATGTTAAAGACCCGATACAGTTCCGCATCGGGCAAGGCCCGGCGCTTTTGCAAAAGCGTAAAGATTGGGGGGATAGGCCAGGAGCCTTTTCGGATCGAGACGTTACAGTGCTTTGGCAGCACGCGCGGGATGTTATCGACAAAGCCGCCACCGGTGATGTGCGCCAGGCCCTTGATCACGGGCGTGACGGCCTTTTTGCCTCCTGCCAAACTGCGCCTTTTGCTTGCAGCCGGCTGCCGGGCGGGTTTTTGCGCATTAAATCCTTCGAGCAGAGTGTGCACCAGAGGCCCGTAGCTAACGTGGACCTTGAGCAACTCCTCGCCCAGGGTTCCCTTAAAATCGGGGAGGCGGCTGGAGGGCTTTAGTTTCATTTGGTCGAACAAAATTTTTCTGGCCAGGGAATAGCCGTTGGTATGCAGCCCACTGGAAGCCAGCCCGATCACTGCATCGCCCGGGCGAATCGAGGTCCCATCCAGCATCCTGCCCTTCTCGACAACGCCGATAATCGTGCCGCTGACATCGTACTCGCCGGGCTGATATAAACCCGGCATCTGCGCGGTCTCGCCGCCGATGAGCGCACAGCGGTTCTCCGCGCAGGCCTTGGCGAACCCGCGAATAATCTGGGTGAAAACTCGGGGCTCGAGTTTGCCGGTGCCGATGTAATCCAGGAAAAAGAGCGGCTCGGCTCCGAGAACGGCGATGTCGTTGACGCAATGATTGACCAGGTCCTGGCCGATGGTGTCGTGGCGGTGCATGGCGAAGGCTATTTTCAGCTTGGTGCCTACGCCATCGACGCTCGAAACCAAAACGGGCTCGCGATATTTGCGAAGGTCAAGCGCAAACAGGCCGCCGAAGCCGCCAACTTTGCCCAGGACCTCAGGGCGCCTGGTGGCGGCCAGCAATTGCGGCAGGCCCGCCTTGAGCTTGTTGCCCAAATCAATATCCACGCCCGCGCGCGCGTAAGCCTTCGGTTTCATCGGCCCCGAGATTACTGAGGCCCGAGAGGATGTCCACCGTTTAGGACAACCTCAACCTCGCCATTTTCGGATTTGATATGGAGCACATTTCCGGGTAAATACCTGTATGCGCTGGCGCGTCATTGCCTTGGTTTCGCTCGGCGTCAACCTCTTGGGTGCCGCCGTGTGGATGGCTTTGCCCCATCCTCGCCGCCTCACCACTCTGGCTTTAGACGCAGGAACCAACGCACCAGCCAGCGCCGGGCGCACCAACATTATCGTCCGCCGCCAGTTCTTTTCCTGGCAAGAGGTCGAGTCGCCCGATTATCCCACATACATCGCCAATCTGCGCGATATTGGCTGCCCGGAGCAAACCATCCGCGACATCATCATTGCCGATGTCAACGCGCTTTATTCCCGCCGCCGCGCCACGGAGCTGGTCACCCCTGAGCAGCAATGGTGGCGGAGTGAACCGGACACTAATGTGATGCAGATGGCTTTCGAAAAGGCCCGCGCGCTGGATGACGAACGGCGAGCCCTGCTGACCCGTCTGCTGGGAACAAACTGGGAAGCCGGCGACCTGGTCAACCTGCCGCGCCCCTCGCATGCGGGTGTTGTGCTGGACGGCCCATTGCTGGGCACGCTTCCGTCGGACACAAAGCAGGCCATCCAGAACATCAGCCAGCGTTCCGAGGACCGCATCCAGGCTTATCTCAACGCTCAACGCGCCCAGGGGAAACAAGCCGACCCGGTTGAGTTGGCCAAGCTCCGGCAGCAAACCCGCGATGACCTCGCCCAAGTGCTCTCTCCGCCTCAACTCGAAGAGTACCTGTTGCGCTATTCCCAATACGCCAATGATCTCCGGGCAGATTTTGGACAGCTTACCTATTTCAATGCCACGCCGGATGAATTTCGCGCCGTGTTCCGGGCCACCGACAGCCTCGACCAGCAGATCGAATTGCTCGCCGATAGCACCGACCCCAGCGCAGTTTCGGCACGACAGGACCTCGAAGCCCAGCGCGAAAACGCCATTAAGCTCGCCCTCGGCCCGCAGCGCTACGAGGAATATGTGATGCTCCACGACCCGGTTTATCGCGACGCGGTTGCCACCGCCGACCAGGCGGGCACACCGGAAGCCGCGCGGAGCATTTATCAAATCAATCTTGCCGCCCTCGAACAGCAGGACGCCATCCAGGCCAACACCAACCTGACGAGCGAACAAAAGAACATCGAAATGAAGCAACTCGAGGTGGATCAGCTCAAGGCCAATGCGATTGCTGCCGGCCAGCAACTGCCCCCTGAGCCCACCAGCGTCGCGCCGCCACCCAAGCGCACTTATACGCTGCGCCCAGGGGATACCGCCGCAGTGATAGGGATGATCTATGGCGTACCCGAGGCGGCCATCCAGGCGGCGAATCCCAACATCAATTTCAGCAGGTTAAGACCCGGTGATTCGATCAATATCCCCGGTGGCGCCATGGCGCCCGTGCCGGCGCCCAGGACACCCTACGCCCCCTAAGGCTAGGCAACCGCCGGGCTGGTTCGCACCGCTGCCACACAGCGCCCGCAGAGGGTGGGGTGCTCAGGAGACGAGCCCACATCGGTTTCCCAGTGCCAGCAGCGCTCGCATTTGGTTCCTGCTGCTTTGCTCACTACAACGGTGATTTGACCGCTGCCTTCCCGCCTGATTTCAAGTTGCGACACGTTCAGCAGTTCGCGCAATGACTCCAGGTTTCGCTCCGCCTCAGCCAAGCCGGCGGATTCCCCGGCAAACGTCAGCTTCGCTTCGAGGGCTTTGCCGATTTCCTTGGCCTGCCTGGACTTCTCCAATGCCGCGAGAGCAAGCTCACGCAAATCGAACAGACCTTTCCACAACGCCCGCTCCGCGCCGGGCCGCGCGAATGGCTTGGGTTCCCAGGGGAGCAACTGCGGCGATGAATCCGCCATCCCAGGCAAAAACTCCCAGGCCTCATCCGTGGTAAAGGCCAGGATTGGGCTGAGCATTTGACACAGGCCGGGGCAGATGCGGCACAGAGTGGTTTGGGTCGAGCGCCGGCGAGATGAGTTTGGCGGGTCGGTGTAGAGCCGGTCTTTGACCACATCGTGGTAGATAGCCGACAGTTCGACTGCGATGAATTGGCTGACCTTCTGGTACACGGTATGGAACTCGAATTGGTCAAAGGCCCCGATGACCTCTTGTTCAAGGTGGGAAAACTCGTCGAGTATCCAGCGATCCAGCCCGGTGAGGCTCTCATCAGGGACAGAGTTTTTAGACGGCTCGAAATCAAACAGGTTCGCCAGTTGATAGCGAAGGGCATTGCGGATGATGCGATAGGTTTCGCCAACTTTGTCGATTCGTTTTTCGCTGACGACCAGGTCATTGCGATAATCCTGGGAAGCCACCCAAAGGCGCACGACATCGGCGCCGTAGCGTTTCACATAAGCATCGGCGGTTTGCGGCTTTTCGTAACCGCTTTGTTTGCTCTTGGAAATCTTTTCGCGGTCTTCATCGACCATGAACCCGTGCGTCAGCACGGTGCGATAAGGGGCGGCGCCGTTGCCGGCCAGCGAGAGCAACAACGATGATTGAAACCAGCCGCGGTGTTGGTCGCTTCCTTCCAGGTACATATCGCACTGGAACGGCTTCTCTTTCCCGCGCAGCTCGGGGCGCCGGGCTACGACGGCCCGTGAAGAGGACCCCGAATCGATCCAAACATCCAGCGTATCGTTAGACTTTGCCGACGGTTCCGGGCCTTTCCATCCGGCGGGCCTGACGGCCTGCCAGAGTTCGGCGAGGGTTTTTTCAAACCAGACATTCGAGCCATGCTTTTCGATCAGGCCGGCGGCGTTGCGGACAATTTGCGCATCGAGAATAGGGGTCTTCTGGGCATCATAGAACGCCGGAATGGGCACACCCCACGCGCGCTGGCGCGAGATGCACCAATCGGGCCGACTCTGGACGGCGGCCTCGATGCGGCTCTTGCCCCACTCGGGAACCCAGCGCACGCGCTCGATTTCAGCCAATGCCCGCTGGCGGAAGCTGGCGTGGTCGATTTCGATGAACCATTGGTCCATGGCGCGGAAGATGACCGGGGTTTTGCTGCGCCAGCAGTGGGGGTAGCTGTGGTGATAATTCTCCTGGTGCAACAGCGCATTGCGGGCGCGCAGTTCATGCAGCACGGCCTCATTGGCGTCGCTTTTGCCGTGCTTTTCCAGGATGGATTTGCCGATCATTTCGGCGGGCATTTGTTGCTCAATGGGCAGGTCGTTCGTATAAGCAAGGCGGCCCTCATCATCCACCGGGGAATAAATCGGCAGGCCGTGCTCGGACCCGAGTTGATAATCTTCCAGGCCGTGACCCGGGGCGATGTGGACAAAACCGGTGCCGGTCACGTTATCGACAAAACTATCACCGGCAAAAAAGCGGCCAGTCCTGGGGCAGAACGGGTGCTGGTATTCGAGTTGGTTGAGATGCCCTCCATCGAGGCTGCGCACAATTTGGTAGCCCTGCCAGCCGCACTTCTCAGCTATGGCCGAGAGCAACAGCGCCGAGACGATGAATTGCTCCCGCCCCACTTGGACGAGGGAATAGCTGAAGGTGGAATTATAGGCCACCGCCAGGTTGGCCGGCAAGGTCCACGGGGTCGTGGTCCAAATTACAACGGAGGCGCCTGGATGACCCAGGAGGGCAAATTTGACAAAGATGCTTTGGCTGACATGTTCCTTGTACTCGACCTCGGCTTCTGCCAGCGCGGTGCGGCATGGGATGCTCCAATACACCGGCTTCTTGCCCCGATACACAAAACCCTGCTCGACGATATCGGCAAAGAGCCTTAACTCTTCGGCCTCATACTCTTTATCAAAGGTCAGGTACGGGTGTTCCCAGTCCCCCAGAATTCCCAAACGCTTGAATTGGGCCCGCTGAATATCGATGTACTTCCGCGCGTAGGCCTCGCATGCACGGCGTATCGAGGCCTGGTCCGAGGCCGTGTTGCCTGCTTTGCGCATCTCCTGGGTGACCTGGAACTCGATGGGCAGCCCGTGACAATCCCAGCCGGGAATATAGGGAGCATTAAACCCGCGCAGGGCCTTATAGCGCACCACGAAATCCTTCAGAATTTTGTTCAAGGCCGTCCCGATGTGGACATCGCCGTTGGCAAAGGGAGGGCCGTCGTGCAATACAAATCGGGGGGCCCCCGCGCGTCTGGCCTGGACCTGCCCATACAGGCCGGCAGCCGCCCATTTCTTCAACCGGTCCGGCTCCCGCGCGACCAGGTCGGCCTTCATCGGGAAACCGGTTTGGGGCAGATTTAGTGTGTTCTTGTAATCCATGCGCCGCGACAAAGGAGACGAAAGTTAACAGCCGTCCGAAGGAGTGTCAACGAACCTCGAATGAACGCCGATGGACGCGAATCAGGTTGAGCGGCAGCTTTTTCGATTCTTGCTTGTGTCGTTCTTTGTTTGTTACTTGGCCGGGGTCTCGACAGAATTCGCGTTCATTTGGGTTGATTTGCGGTTATGATTCAGAAGCTAACTCGGAATTTGAGTTTGGGCTGCTGCACACTATTCTCCGGGCGAATGAGCATTTTGGACGAACTCCAATGGCGCGGACTAATTGCCGATTGCACCGATGCGCAGGAATTGGCCAAACGCCTGGCAACCGGTCCTATCACCCTGTATTGCGGCTTCGACCCGACGGCTGACAGCCTGCATGTGGGCAGTCTGGTTCCGTTGCTGGCCCTGAGGCGGTTTCAGCTACTGGGGCATCATCCCATTGCGCTGGCCGGCGGGGCCACCGGCTGCATTGGGGACCCCAGCGGCAAAACTCAGGAGCGCCAATTGCTCACCAAGGAGGTCCTCGATGCCAATATCGCCGGCATACGCCGGCAACTCCAGCGGTTCCTCGATTTCGACAGCAAAACCAATCCTGCGCGTTTGCTGGACAACATCACCTGGACAGAGCCGGTGAGCTACCTCGAGTTCCTGCGCGACATTGGCAAGCACTTTTCGGTCAACCAGATGATGGCCAAGGAAAGCATCCGGGCGCGCATGGAAGACCGCGAGGTGGGGATCAGCTACACCGAATTCAGCTACATGCTGCTGCAGGCCTTTGATTTTTATGTCCAATGCCGCGAGTACAATTGCGAGTTGCAGATCGGGGGCAGCGATCAGTGGGGCAATATCACCGCCGGCATCGAACTGACCCGTAAAAAGCTCGGGCGCACCGTTTATGGGCTGACCCTGCCGCTCATTACCAAGGCCGATGGCGCCAAGTTCGGCAAAACCGAATCGGGCACCGTCTGGCTTGACCCGGCCCGAACCAGCACCTACAAGTTTTACCAGTTCTGGATTCGCACCGATGACCGTGACGTCATGCAATACCTGAATTACTTCACCCTGCTCTCCCAGGAAGAGATCGGCGCGCTCGATAAGCAGCACGCCAAAAACCCCGGGGCGCGCACTGCGCATAAGGCCCTGGCGAAGGCGGTCACCGATTTGGTCCACGGTTCGGACGCCACCGCAGAAGCGATGCGGGCCAGTGACATCCTGTTTGGCGGCGAGTTGGCCGGCGTTTCAGAAGGGACCTTCAATGAAATCGTGGGTGAAGTGCCAACGCGGGACATCGAGCGTAGCCGGCTCGGCAATGCCGGCCAGCCTTTGGTGGAACTGCTGGTGCACAGCGGCCTATCCTCGTCGAAAGGCCAGGCGCGCAAAGATGTCGAGGGCGGCGGCGTGTACGTGAACAATGTGCGTGAGGCCAACCCGCAGCGCGCCATCACAGCGCAGGATTTGCTCTTTGCAAAACATCTGCTCTTGCGCAAAGGAAAAAGAAACTATGTCGTGCTGACGGCAAAATAGGCTCGGAAAAACCGGCATCCCCAACCCCAAGCCTCTATTAATTGAAGCAGCCTCTCACGCGCGCTGCACTCTGCGCACCGTTGCGGCGAAGTCGTCAATCTCTTCGACCTTCTCGAACCCGACATTCAACACATCCACACAACCCAAGCCGAGGACGTACCGGGCGGATTGGTCCCGTTTCTCAGGGCTGTTGCGCAGGCGGCCCTCGCCAATAATCTTCATGCCAACCACTCCCTTGCCTGCCGCGTGGAGCTTCTTGAGCACCGGCGAAACCTCATCGGGCGGCCCATCCATGCTCATCTGAAATGGGTTGATGCGGGTATGAACCGAATCGACCCAAGGCTCATTGGCCGCGGCTTCAAGGGCCGGTATCGAGTGGCAGGAAACCCCGTGCGCCCGGATGACGCCTTTTTGTTTCATTTCTTCCATCAGGTCCATTTGCTTGCGCAATTCCTGCGGCCACGCGCCGGACTCGACACAATGCAGCAGGACCAGGTCGAGGTAATCGGTCCCTATCTCTTTGAGGAACCGATGGACCACCACATCGGCATCGGGCCGGTCCTTGTCGGGAATGCCCCCGGGCCTGAACCAGATTTTTGAGACAATGGAATATTTATCGCGCGGGATGCCTTTTAAGGCGGGCGCCAGGAAAGGGTGTGTGCCATAGAGGTCCGCCAGGTCGAACAACCGGACACCCCGATCATAAGAGCCCTGGATGAGCGCCTCGAATTTCTCCTTGCCCATCCGCGTGGCATCTGATTGCCGGTTCCCACCATGGACCCCGGTTCCAAGGCAAAACCGGCTCACCTTAAGTCCGCTGCGGCCCAAAGGCACAAATTCGTAGGGATCAAACCCGGCCGGCGTGGCTTCGACCGCCTCCGCCAACCGCATTCCCGCCAGCATGCCGCCCATCCCGAGGGCCGATCGTTTGAGAAACTCGCGCCGTTTGATTTTCATAAAAGAAGTTCCCGTATGGTTCTTCGGTCTGTTTCGTATGTGCTACTGGACAATATTAATCGTCCTTTCGCCCAAATGCAAACGTAACAGGAGATGGACCAACCGCCCCGGGGCCGCTTTGAAAAAAAAGCAAAAAATGATTTGACCAAATCCCAGTAGTTGCGCTAAATCACCGAACGTGAGTTGTGAGCGGACTTCCGACCTCTGCCCCAAACCAATAAAAAGAACAACATAAATATTATGACTAACCCCCATCCGTTGAAGAGTAAGAGAACCACATTACCTGCGCGCCTGGTGGCGCGCATCGGATTTGGCACAGCCCTGCTGCTGGTTTTAACCGGCGGCCTGGTCCAGGCTGCCAGCAATGTTTTAATCAACTCCGGATTCGAGACGGGTGATTCCACCGGGTGGACCCCTTATGGTGCCCATGCAGTGGAATCGACCAACAACCTTTATTACAATGGCGGCAGCACCGTTGGGGCCTCGAATGTCCTGACCCACAGCGGTGAGTACGTGGGCAAGACTTACGGCAGCTTCACCGGCGGTTACAATTCAAACGGCTATTACCAGGATGTCGTGGCCGGCGCCGGTTCGGTATGGTCGGCAAGTGGTTTCGCCTTATCTCACCGGCAGGATTTGATTCAGAGCGGCAACCAGTTTTGGTTTGAAGTCACCTTCCGCGATTCGACTGACCAGGTGCTGGCATTGTATCGCTCGTACATTCTTGACCCATCGAGCGCCGATGGGGTGGTGTCTAACACCTGGTACGACCTGGCTGTAACAAATGCCTATGACCTCAGCGACCCCTACCTGACCACCATCACCAACACCGTCTCCAGTTTCACGGCTCCCGCTGGGACAGCGAAAGTGCGTTACCAGGTCCTATTTGTGCAGCTCGGTGGCTACCCAGGCGGTTCGATTTATTTTGATGATCTGAATCTGACCAAAATTGCCGGAACCGACCCCGACATTAGCGAGTCGCCGCTCAGCCATACCCGGATTGTGGGCCAGTCGGTCACCTTCAGCGTCACAGCCGCCGGAGGTACAACGCTGCATTATCAATGGCAGAAGGATTCAACCGACCTGGTCGATGGCGGCAATATCTCCGGAGCAACCACCGCCAGCCTGACGGTGTCGAACCTGACCATTGCGGACGCCGGCAGCTACACGGTGCGGGTCTCGGACGTCAACGGCAGCATCACCACCGCTCCAGCGACTTTGACGATTGTTACGGCTGTGGAAGCGGCCAATTATCTCAGCGATCCAGGACTTGAGGCCGGACCCGGGTTTGCGCCCTATTGGTCCTCTTACAACGGGGCCGCTATAGTGAGCACGAATAATTATTATTTCGGGACAGGCACGCCCGTCGATGTGCATGGCGGGACCAACGCCGGCCAGGCCTATGGCGCCGGGGCGGGCTCTTACAACGGCTTTTACCAGGACGTCCGCACGGATGACATCCACACCGTGGCGCCGGGGTCAATCTTCGTGGCGGACGGCTGGGTTTATACTTCGAGCTCCGATCAAATCGCTGCCGACAATACGGCGTGGGTCGAAGTGCATTTCCACGATGGCAATGGCAATATCATTGGCCTGTATAAGTCGGCCATCATCGATTCCACCTTCCCGACCGACACCTGGATCGATCTGCCGGTCACCAACATTATCGCCTTCTACAGCGATTACTCGGTCGTGGGCAACACCCGCTACCTAACTGCTCCTGCAGGGACCGCATACGTCCGTTATCAAACGGTTTTCCATGTGGGCACCCAGGGCGGTGCCGGCTCGGTGTACTTTGACGACATGAGCCTGGTCTCGAAGCTGCGTGTCACCGTTGGGTCATCGGTCAGCACCCCCGGCACCTTCAAAATTACATTCCCGACGCAAGTGGCCACCACTTACCAAGTGCTCTATAAGAACGACCTGACTGACCCCGCCTGGCAATTGCTGACCACCGTCACCGGTGACGGCACAGTCAAAACCGTCACAGACCCTATTGGCCCTGGAAAGCGGTTCTACACGGTCAGCACGCTTTAAGCGCCTAAAACCCCAACTGCAGAGCTGAATCCTCAGCCCTGCCTGCCCGGTCCCGGGGAGTTGGGAGGACCGTGGGATGGACTACGCATAGAGGGACCCCTCTGCCCGACCCTCTCCCCTGCGGAAGGGGAGAGGGAGATCGCGGTTCGCGCAGCAGTCGCCTAAACGCAATGGCAGTGCGGGGCGGCACCGCTCACCCCTTGAAAATCGAGGACGAGGATGGCGGCAATCTATTCTTAAAACGTGCTTTTAGAAATGGCCGCCACCCGCCTTCAGAGCAAACGCTTTTTTGAGCGCTGCGGCCACCACCGCACAGGCCTCCTCCTTGGGCATTTTATTTACGACCTGATTAAAGGGTTCGACCCGGACAGGCCCGTCATAGCCGATCTGGTTAAGGGCGGATAGAAAAGCGCCCACATCAATCACGCCGGTTGCGCAGGGCAGTTCTCGCCGGCCATCGGGCAGTTGGTCTTTGGGAATGCCCGCGGGCGCATCGTTTAAATCGACCGCAATGACCTGATTTCCCTTAAGAGCGAGCAAGTCAGCCACGGTATCGCCGGCCTGCCACCAATGCCAGCTATCCAGCACGAACCCCACGTTGCCAGTATCGATGGCAGCGATGAGGTCCTTCATTTCGGCCAGCGTATGAATAAACGTATAACGGCGGCTGGCCCAGGAAGTTTTTGGGCCGACATATTCCAGGCCCAGCCGAACCCCGTGCTCCTTGAGCGTCTGGGCCACACTGCCCAAACGGGTTACATGCTGGCGAAAATTCTCCAGATAGGGCAGCGTGTCATGGCACGGCGTAAGCCACGTCGCGGCGCGGTCCACCCCGGCTCGCTGAAGGCCGGCGGCGAATTTGGGCAAGCCTTTCAGCCCCTCGTTGAACTGGGCCTCGTCCCGTCGAAATTCCACCGGCAGCCCGGCAGCGCCAAAGATGATGCCCTGGCTTTTCATCGAGGATTTAAGCTCCGCCATTTGGTCATCGGAGAGTTTGGCCAGGAAAGCGCCATCGGCGCCGACCGATTCGAATCCATGCCGCGCCGCAAGTTCGATGGCCTCGAGCTGGTTGGCCGAAACCCCGATATTGCCGCACACCAGGTCCATTGTCATCCGGCGTTGCGGCTGGGGCTTTGCCGATACACCGGTGAAGAGCGCGCCTCCGGCCAGCGACGCGAGTGTTGTTTGGCGGATGAATTGCCTGCGATTGAATTGCTTCATAAGGGCGCTAGCGCATGTGTGGTTTGCCCAAACTCTGCGCGCAACCGATTGTCTGCTGATTTCCCGCCTTGTGCCAGTGGAAAACCGGTTGCCGAATGTAGGAAACGACGTAAGGAGTCGAGTCTCTGATCAGCAACTTCAGGGTGAACCAAAAGGGTAAGCAGACAATCTTATCTTAATCAGCGACTCCTTACGTCGTCTGCTACAAAGGTTGGTCTCCTACAAAGGTTGGAAACCGATCTTGTCATTGGCCTGCATGCTGCCTGGTTTTCTTGACGGGCTGATGAAAATGAACGAGAATAACGGTGTTCCGCATGGGGGCGTACTGGTTTCGACTTTGCAGGTACGCCAGAGGCGGCATGCCGAGGATGGTTCGTGGGCCTCGTTAAAAATCGGACCAAACAAAACAGCTAACCAAGAATTAGCTCTCGCGGCCTAATGCCGCGACGTTCGCTGGTGGACACCTGCTACGCCGGACGAACGCCACAGCAGGTTAGGCCGCTAGCGGCGCCCGCGCGCCGGCGGCTGAATCTCTTATCCTGTGGGCTAGGCTGGGCAGCTCGGTGTCAGGCCGTTATCGTCCGGCAGAAAACTCTCTCCTGACTAAGCATGTAGTCGCGGCTGGTAGATTTGCCAAGGACCCGGGTTCAACTCCCGGCGCCTCCACCATTCTGAATTTCGTACGGGAAGCGTCAGCGTCGCCGACGCTTCGCGGTGCGGTTTTCGTTTCAGCCAGGAGATTCCAGGGTTTTGCGTCTAATCGAAAAGGGTTCTTATGTTTTCTGAACAGATCGAATTGCGGGGGCATATCATCGATTCGTTGATTCTGCCGAAGGTGCTGGATGAAATCCTGACCTGCGGCGGGTCTTTTACAATTCGGGAGGTCCAGATTGGCAAACAGCGCAATGACCCGAGTTATGCGCTGATCGATGTGTTCGGGCCGTCCACTAGCGCCGTGGATGACATCGTGCGGCGCTTGCGCCAGCACGGCGCGGAAGTGGTCGAGCAAACGCCGGTGCGTCTGGTCGAAGCACCCGCCGATGGCGTGTTCCCGGAGGACTTTTACGTCACCACCAACCAGCAGACGTTTGTGAATTTGAGCGGCAAATGGATTCAGGCGCAACCGGCCACAATGGATTGCGGCATTGCGGTGGATGTCGAACGGCAGGTTGCGCAGACGGTGAAGTTTTCCCAGGCGCGCCGCGGGATGCAGATAGCCATGGGCCATCACGGCATCCGGGTGATGCCGGTGCAACGGTCCACCGAGCGCCCGAGTGCGTTCGAGTTCATGGCCAGTAATGTGTCGAGTGAGAAGCCCAAGAGCGCGATCATTCGGGAGATAGCGGCCGAATTCCGGCGCGCCAAGGAGGGAGGGGGAAAGATTCTCGTGGTGGCCGGGCCGGCGGTGGTGCACACAGGTCGAGGCACAAAAGGCGATGCGCTCGAAACTGGGCGGGGTGACTATCGCCTTGATGATGGGCTGCATTCCATCGCGGTGGGCAATTTGCTGCCCGCCAGCGTCAAAACCATCTGTGTGGATAGCAACCCCTCCGTGATCACCAAGCTGACGGACCGGGGCACCTTCCAGGCCATTGGGTTGGTGACGGATATCGAGCCGTTTCTGCGGGAATTGAAAGAGTTTTTAGCGGGTGAGGAGTTACCCAGGCGGAATGAGTGAAGGAAACCAAACGGGTTTCCAATTCATGGCTCAAAAGAATGAACTTCGGGTTTTGCTTCGCAAGCACGACATGCAGAGGGACGAGCGCTACGTGTGGGATTAACGGAAGGGGCGAACGGGCGCAACCTCTTCGAGGTTGGCTCGGCTCCGCGACAATTTTCCCAGGGTAGCTCCCCCGCCCTTTCTAATCTTCTCCACCCAAACGCTGCGCGGGGAAAAAGCTCAGCCCACTCAAATGAATAAGCTCGTGTTGAAAGGGCGGGGTCGCAACCCCGGGCTGGAGGGCGGAATCCCTTCGGGATTCTCGGGCGATCCTCCGCCCTCAGCCCCACCAACGGGGCACATGAAGTTAAGTTAGTTAGCGCAAGGACCTGGAGAGCGATAATCACCTTGTGGCCGAACCGAACAGGGCCATTTTGGATGGCTAAATAGATACCGGAAGGGGGAGGGAGAAGCGACTACAGGGACTCCTCTCCCCGGCCCTCTCCCCTCCCGCTGCGACGGCGCGACAGCGCGGCGAGTCGGAAGGGGAGAGGGAGAATGCTCGGCAGCTTACGGTTGTAGCGCATGTTACGGACTCCTCAGTAATTACTTCCCCAACCATTTTTTGATCATTGCGGCGGCGACCTCGTCACAGCCTTTGGCGGCGTTATCTCCCGCGATGTTAGTTGCGGTAATGACGGCGAAATCCTTTTCCGGCGCAAGCCACATTACCAAATACCACATCGTGTTTGACCCGGCATGAGTCAGGGCCTTCCCGCCGGCCCAGCTTCGGCTGACACTGGCCCAGCCGCAGGCGTAATCCTGTCCAGCCGGGGGTGTGTGGAGTTTGCGAAATGTTTCCGGCTTTAACAGCCCGCCCCGCCGTTCGCCGCGCATGGTGGCGATGGCATAGGCGGCAAGATCGTCGAGCGAGCAATGCACCCGGCCTGCAGGCGCGATGGCTGGCGGGTTATCAGACTGGCTGGGCTTCACGGCTCCGAGCACGCGGCTGTGGCCCCAAGGCTCATCGACTTTGCCAATGGTCCCTGGCGGACCAAAACCGGCGGAACTGATGTGCAGCGGTTTGAATAGCCGTTCTGTAATCAGTTGTTCCCAGGGCGCGCCGGTGAGCTTTTCGAGCATTGCGCCCACAATCGCGTAGCCCTGGTTTGAATAAATGAACCTGGCGCCGGGCTCTGCGGCCGGTGGCCGGCTCAGGACCGCCTGGATGAATTCGTAGCGTTGCTGAATTGGCGTGCCCTGTTGCTCCCAGGCGCGGCTCCAGGCATCGGCGGGCGGCTCGGCCGAGACGCCCCCGCGATGGGTGAGCAGTTGTTCCACAGTCGCATTCTGGTAGGCCTTGTTCATTGTAGCTTTGAACTCGGGGAACACCTCGGGAATGGTTGTATCCCAGCGTAACTTGCCCTCCTCGATGAGCATGGCGGCGAGCATCGCGGTCATCGATTTGGTGCAGGAACCGATATGGAATACGTCGTTAGTCGTCACGGATGCCGGCTCACCAACCTTGCGCACGCCCACGGCTGCGCGATCACAAATCAATCCGTTCTTGACGACAACGACGGCAAGTGCTGGAAAATTATACTTTTGCCGGATGGTATCGAGGATCTGAACCGTGTCTGCAGTTCCCCTGGATGACACTTCCGCAGCGATGGCTGGGAAGGCGACGGCTGGGACGACAAAGAAAAAGAAGGCCGGATGCACGATCAGAGCTTAGCGCTTCATCGGATTGAGTCAAACCCAGCGCATAACTTCCATGAAAAGGCCATTTGCAAGACAGAGAACAACTGGTTACTTAACCCACCCACACCTCTCATGAGCAAAATACTTACTTTGTTTGACATGCGCGAATCCGCATTGCGAGAAAGGAGTTACCAGCCTCTACTTTGATTGTCTTTGTCGACCAGCTGCTGTCTTTTTCGTTTTGGAACGTGAAAGCATATGTAAGGGCAGGGCTTGCCCTCCCTTTTCGCACATCCCTTCGGGCCAGGTGAGTAAGCGCCCGCTTGTCACCAACGATTCTCGTGACCATGATTCAAGGCCGGAGAGCCCCCAGACCCATCATCTATAGAAACCACCCGCCCATCCCAACGGGCAAAAAATGTGCACCTTCCTGCTCCAACATCCGCCACCGCGCCTGACATTAATCCTGGAATCACCTACTATACGCCTCGGACATGCCCGACGTCTTTACAAAGACAAAACGCAGCCAAGTCATGGCAGCCATCCGGTCCACTCGCAACCAAGCGACGGAGCTAAAGTTTGCTGCCATGCTCCGAGCCGCCCGCATCACGGGCTGGCGCAGAGGCCAGCGCCTGCCAGGCCGGCCCGACTTCGTCTTTCGCCTCGCCCGACTCGCAGTCTTTGTCGACGGCTGCTTCTGGCACGGCTGCCGCTGGCATTGCCGAATGCCGAAGTCACGCGGCGCCTACTGGAATCCGAAAATCCGCCGCAACAGGCTGAGGGACAGTACCGTCTCGACGCTCCTTCGAAACCAAGGCTGGCGAGTCCTGCGCATCTGGGAGCATTCGCTCCGTTCGCCCGCCGCCGTCCTCTCCAAGCTCGACCGCCACCTTGCAAAACCGCCTCCAAAACGCTACAAAGCTTGCTTGAACGTCGAAACATTCGAGAAACTGCTTGGTGAGCTTTGCGACCGCCTGACCGACGAGTGCAGGTCAGGTCGGACCTATGACGCCTCCAAGCCATTCGAAAACCGCGTCCGCCAGGTCATCAAGACCCTGCTGGGCAGGTTCAAAATCCCGGTGGACTTCTCGCCTCACCCCTACGGCTTCCCCGACATCGTCCTCGGGCAGTTCGGCATCGAAGTGAAGTTCACAGTCCACGACACCTGGCGCTCGGTCGCGAATAGCGTTTTCGAGAGCTTCAGGAGCAAAGACGTGAAGCACATCTACATCGTTTTCGGAAAAATGGGCGGCGAACCCGGAGTCCGCTGGGGCCGCTACGAGGAGAGCGTTATGCACGTCAGAACCTCGCATGTTCCCAGGTTCGAGGTCGAGATTGGCACAACGCGGCCCCTCTTCCCAAAGTTCGGGATTACATACGAGCAGTTTTCAGCGCTATCAGCGGACGAGCGGATGACATACATCCGCAAATACGCTCGCGACCGCCTCAAAGGCGGTGAAGGTTTGTGGTGGCTCGAAAGCAGCCCCGAGAAAGCCCTCGAATTGCAGGTGCGCCCGTTCTCGCAATTGGAAGAGGCAGAGCAGCTGAAACTGCGCGCGGAGGCGTCGTTGCTCTTTCCCCAGATCGTGGGATCCTCCCACAATAGGACCAAATATGTGGCACCGCTGACTTTCCTCCTCTCCTACCACGGCATCCTGGCTGCCCGCGACATCTTTTCGGCAGGTAGTGCAACCGCTAGACCGGGCACGCCAGAAAGTAAGATCCGCGGCGGAAATCACGTCAGGAGGGCACTGCAGGTGATCGAGAACCAAATGGTCAAAGCGGCCCACTATCTCCCCTCCGAACTCTTCGTTACGTATTGGGGATCGGACTTTGCGCCGGACAGCAGGATTAAGGAGTGGTTGGCACGAGCTGATGTCCTGGCCAATGTCGGGGCGAAACCCTGGAAGCCCTCAGATTACCTATTCAAGGATTTACCCGAAGCACGCTAAAACGGCTTGCGCGACGTGCCACGCCAGCACAGGCGGCACAGCATTCCCCACCTGCCGCTCCGTTTCTCTTAGCCCGCACAGGAAAACGAACCGGTCAGGAAAGGACTGGAATCTCGCCGCCTCGCGCATCGAAATTCTCCGCGGTAGCCGGTAGTGCCACTGTATGTTGCCGTGGCACTCCGCCCGGATGGTGTAGCCTGGCCGGTCCGCAATCAGCTTCCGGTTGCCTTGCTCTGGGCTGGTCTCGGCGAAGCTCCAAATGTGGTTAACGGCCGCGTTCTGCTGCATATTCTCGAGGTCACCAATCGCCTCTTTGGCGCTCATCCAGTTAGCCGGCGACCGCTCCGCCTTAGGAGGCACAAACGGCTTCACATCGCCCCGCGTGCCTACAAATATCACACGTTCCCTGGTCTGCGGTACGCCGTAATCCGCCGCCTTGTAAAGCTGGTGGTGCAGCTTGTAGCCAAGCGCATTGAAGTCATTGAGCACCTGCTCCAGCCACACCGGATGCCGCAACAGCGCTTTCACATTCTCAGCCACGAACACCTTTGGGTTTACCCGTCTAATCCCCTCGATCATGGCCTTGTAGAGCCCGCTGCGGGCTCCGTTCACACCAGCCCGCTTTCCGTTCACCGAAATATCCTGGCACGGGAATCCCCCAATTAGCACATCAGCACTTTTGGGCAGCGTGTCCATCAGAGTCCAGACGTCCCCCCGGTGAATATCGTGCCCTAGGTTTCGCCAGTACGTTTTGCAAGCTGCCCCGTTCGTGTCATTGGCCCAAACTATCTCAAACGGCAGCGAGCGGTACCGGCGCCCGAAGATCTCAAATCCGCCAGTGAATCCCAAATCCATCCCTCCACAGCCGGAAAACATCGAAACCACCGTGAATACCTTGGCCCCATTGCCGTTGCCATTGCTCGGCCCAAGCACCGCCGCAGGCTTTGGCTGCTCATATTCCTCACGCACCACCAGCCCCTTGCTTCGCCGGCTGAGGCCATAGCGCACTTCCTTCAGAAATGACGGCTGGTTCTGCTCCTCGCAATACTGCGATGCCACTTTCATAAACCAGTCCTTCAACGTGCTGCCCGACAGGGAAAGCGAGGCATAGAGCCTCCGCTTCAACTCGGGTTCCACGTCCACAACAATCCTTGCTGATTCACCATGGTGCGCCATGAACGTAACGTTATCTAGGTGACGTAACTTGCGCAAGCCCCAAAAAACTGTGCTGCGCTCAACCAATTGAGCCAATCCGCTGAGCTGGTTTCGCTGGTTTCCAGTTGTTTGACCCGGCTGCCTGGAGTAAGGTGTGGCATGAAGGTTGCCATGGCATTCGGAATGGCGCTCGTCATTGCCGCGGTGGGTACGGTTTGGGCGCAAAAACCAGAAAAGAGCACTATGCAACTGACCAGCGCTGAATTTACAGAGGGTGAGGCGATTCCAGTCAAATACACCTGTGAGGGCAAAAATGTTTCTCCGCCGCTGGCGTGGAGCGGCGTGCCTGCCGGGGCCCGGAGCCTGGCCTTGATAGCTGACGACCCGGAT